>CAZBOT010000021.1:0-33071 GCA_964493575.1 uncultured Candidatus Saccharibacteria bacterium
TGGCGGCGTTGGCTTTTGTCCACGGCAGGCTGCCCATGCTGCCGTGGTGGGCGATGTCAAACCGCACGCCGTCGCAGTCTAGCGGCAGATGCCACCATGACGCCGTGCCCGTCGCCGGATCATGCACGGCGCCCAGGTCGGCGGCCAGCGCCTCTTCCTGCGAAGCGCCCTTGCCCACATGGGCGGGCGTGCCTCGGATGACAAACAGGTGCTCCCACGCCGGGATGCTGGCAAAGACGCGTCCGGCGATGTCGATCATGTCCGTCGGGTTGCGGGTGATAATCTGATAGGTGTCATGATGATCGCCGTCGAAGGCGTCGCCATTGCTGACTACCCATAGCGGCGCGTCGTGATGCTCTTGCAGCGCCCGCACCTGTCGCCAGTAATCCAGCCAGCACGACCACAGCCAGCGCTGAGCCTTCGATTGGCGGTACTGGCCGCCGTCATCCAGTTGTACCCCGTCCGGGCACAGGCCAACCGTGCTATTGGTATGCAGATCGGAAACGACGGCCAAAATAGTTGTCATAATCGTTAGAACAAAATTTCTAGGGCCAATTTGTAAAATTCGTTTGAAAACCTGACGAGGCATAGCACAAAACCGCCTGCGTAGGACGGCCCGGCGTTTTCGCATCTAGCCACAGCTTAATATCCACATCGGCCAGCCACGTTTCGCCCCACAGCGTTTCGTGGCTGGCTTTGTGTTGGCGTCCGAGACAGTCGGCCACGGCCACATCAAACACATGGCCGCTCAGGTGCAGCTCCGCCCGGCGTCCCATCATATTGCAGTCCTTGACGCCAATGTAGCCATGCACGCCGGGCACGGCCCGTTCGGGGAAGACCAGTAGAACGCTCGAATAGAACGCATCGTGACGGGTAACCAGGCCCGCCTCGCAGGCCCGGCTATCATCTGCAAACGGCATAGCCCGTACCGACTGCACGACAAACAACAACAGCAGGCCGACCAGCATCGCCGCCAGCCACAGCCGCCAGACCCATTCCTTCAATTGTCGCACCTATCGCTGACGGTAAACGGCACGATGTACGTCTGCCAATTGTCCGTATTAGCCACGGCCACTTGGTGTACGTACACCCACGCGCCGGGAATCAGCCGCTCGCTCTCTGGTATGGTAATCGTGCGGACGCTGGACGTGGGCGGGCGGATGTCGTAAACGGTGGAGTAGTCGAGTTTTGTCAATTCCAGCAGACATAATCCTGTCTCGGCATGACAGTAGTGACGGCGGATGTCGAGCGGGGCCACCCTGTCTCGCTCCACCGTGACGGTATAGGTCAGTTTATCCCCAGCGCAGAATGGCCCGGTCTGGTCTGGCTCGTAAACCTGACTGTCATAGACAATGCCGGTCAGGCTGCTATGAGCGGCATCCTGCCAAATGATGTACGTCAGCAACGCGATAATCATCGTGCCGATGATGATCGATAACGTCATCACGCGCGGGGCATGACCGTTAAGTCGCCACATAGCGCCTCACGATAATCAGCAACGTAGCCACGACAAGGCCCATCGCCGTGACCATAAGGCCCAACGCCAGCGCCGTGCTATTGCTCGTGTAGTATGTCCATACGCGCGAAATCGACCACTGGCCGATAGCCGCCGTGATGAATACCGCCGCCAATAGACCCAACGAACGATTGCGTATGGTTGGGTTCAGCCTGCCCAAGATGACGGTCAGAATTGATTTGACCTCGGTCATTTGCAATTCTAGCGAGTCAATTCTAGCCTCAACATCCTGATAATCGTTGCGGCCCTCCGGTCGTAGCATCCGCCGCAGCCGGGCGATCTCGGCCCGTTTCGCCGCCATGAGCTGCTCGAGTTTTGGCGGCGTTTTGCTGCCATAGCCTGCCGCCTCCATCGATAGCGATGCCAGATCGGCAAACAATCTGGCGATACGCTCTTCGGTCACGTCCCGGCCCGCCTGCTCCTGCTCGGCGTCTAGCTCGGCTTGCACGTTGGCGATTTGCTGGCGTTCGTAGTCGATGGAATTCTGCAATTCCAGCGGCACGTCAACGCCATGTTGCGCCGCCTGCGCGCGCAGGCGTTCCAGGTTTTTTTTATGCGATTCAAGGATTTGGCGCAGGGTTTCTGACATCGACGTAAACGACTATGATGATCGGTTTACCAGGCTTCCCACCACACCGGTTCGGCGTTCGCCATGCGGTACACGCCGCCGCCCTGCCGGGCCAGCATAGTGGCGATGACCGACGAGCCGCCCGTGGCGACCAGTGCCGCCAAACAGCCGTTGACAATCGCCATAACAATATCGGCCTGTGTCGGCGATCCGCTCAGTAGCACGACCACAACGGACAACACCAGGCCAATTCCGAGGGCGACCGCTTTGACCGGAAAAACGATACCGGCTCCACGCAACGCAGAGACGATGACGTAAACGGCCACGCTCAGCCCGGCCAGCGTGCCCAGGTCGCCGATAGTCAATAGTTCGCTAGGAACATCCATTATGTCACCTCGTTTAGGAATTCACCGGCGACCCAACCGCCGCCGGTGACGTTTTTGACGCGATACGTCACGCATAGCCAACCGTCCTCACGTACATTCCACACGCGCAGGCGCTGGCCCTCCGGCAGACTGGCGACAACGGCAACCGGTCTGCCGTCGCGCTCAATGGCCGGATAGGCGCGAACATTGAGCGGCCCGGATTTGACTGCCGCCCATCTGGCCGGGATGGCGTCATCCATGACCACGGCCAAAGCGATAACCTCGGCATTGGCATAGGGCATGCCGGGCGCGTAGGCCATGAGCAGCGCCGCTATGGTTTCATAGTCGCTCAGGTTGGCGCTCAGGTTGGCGCTCATGTGCTTCCTCGGCGTGTACCGGGCAGTCCAAATTGTACCAGTACACGATGCGTTGCTTGATCACGATGCCCAGGCCGTTGCGGTTGTCCGACACCGGACAGGTGCAACCAAGCCGCAAGGCTTCCGGACTTCCGGGTGATGGTGAGGGTTTTGTTGTCATGCGATGGCCTGGTATCCCGTGCGGATGATGTCAAATGTGCCGGTCGCCAGCGTAAATGCGGTGTCCGGCGTGGGCGTGGTGTCGAATCCCTTCAGCCACCATGTGAAACTTCCATAGTGGCTGACGCTGCTCGTTTCGCCGACGGCTACAAGGACACTGAATTCTGTGGCGCTGTTCATGACCAGCGTCCCATTGGCGGCGCTCGTGGGCGCTGCTCCGCCAATACGTACGAGGCCAGTGTCCGAGCGCAGCAACAGAATAGCATCAGCATCCGATTCTAGCGCCGATGCTTTGACGACAAAAGCCAACACCTCGTAAGCGGACATTGCCAGGTTGGTGTTTGCCAGACTGAACGCCCACGTGTCGTCGTTGTATACCGTAATCGTGTTCCCGCTCACGGCGCTGACAATCGTCACGTTGCTAATTGTACCCGCCATTATCGCCGCCATTTCAGCGCTCGTGGCGTGGGTTTGGACTTCCTCGCCAAACGACCCGGCGTTTGTGTGGTCAACTTTCGCAGCATCCCAGACGGCAGCGGCCGCGGCGTCAGCCGTCAGTACCGCCGTGCCGGTTTTATCATCCACGGCAATCCCGACAGCAACCTGATTTGCCGCTGGCACGGCCAGCGTCCCGCTCATGTCGCCATAATCAAAATCCGTTCCCAGTCGCACATCGCCGACAACGGGGTAGTCGGGCGTGATAAGCTTAATTGTCGCTAAAGACGGGTAATCGACGAACCTTGCAAAATTGTTGGCCCCGTCCGGTATCATTTTCACAGCCCCCCCAGTGGGCGATTGTCCATATGGCCCGTATTGCACGGCTTTGACAGTGGTGATTTGTCCGGCAATGTTTTTGCCAAACACGCCAACAACACCATTAGATGTCCCGGAACCAGGGCCATAGCTATTGCCAACGGCCAGATCTACGTTCACCGTGCCGGAACCGTTATTGTATGCGCCGTGAGAACTAGTCCCGGTTCCGCCCGTGCAAGTCGTTATATTTGTGGTGCCGGAACCGTTATTGAATACGCCGTAAGAACTAGACACGGTTCCGCCCGTGCAAGTCGTTATATTTGTGGTGCCGGAACCGTTATTGTATGCGCCGTAAGAACTAGACCCGGTTCCGCCCGTGCAAGTCGTTATGTTTATGGTGCCGGAACCGTTATTGTATGCGCCGTGAGAACTAGTCCCGGTTCCGCCCGTGCAAGTCGTTATATTTATGATGCCGGTTCCCGCATTCCGTATTCCGTAAGCATACGAGTTTGCGCCACCTGTACACGTTGTTATTGTCATTGTACCCGCACCGGCATTATAAGCGCCATAAATATTACTAGCCGTCCCCCCCTGGCACGTTCCGAGAATGGTCACGCCCCCTTCATTGTCATTAGACAGACCGCCGCCCTTCATCGCCGTGACATCGCCGGTAATGACAACCGTTCCGCTGCTGTGGGTGCAGCGCAGCAAATAACCGCTATGGGTCGCGCTAGATACAAATGATGTTGTCAGCGTCAACCCGCCGACTGCCACGGCATAGTAGCCGGTTCCCGTCGATGTCACGGAAGCACACTCAATATTCTCGTCAATCGTCACGACATACGTCGATGTCGTGGCGATATCGCCCGGCCCTGGTTTCATGCCACCGGCCCACGTCCCGGCGTCCGACCAGTTGCCACTTGCTTGCGCTGCTATGGTTGCCATGTCTATCTCCTATTATGTGTCAGAAATGAGTATTTGTAACCTGTTCGCCGCTTTGCTCAGCAGGGCCTTGGCGGCGGCTATGTCAAGCCTGATATGCTGCAATTCTGCCGCAATGTGCGGCGCTGTGGGCTGCTCTGGCTCCGGCATCGGCGGCGTGGGCAGCGGGTATTTATCCACGCGATGCGTTGCCCCCGGCTCCCGGCCTGTGTATAGCCAATAGTTGCCGGTGCGGGCAGGCTCGCACCACGCCCGTGCAAATGATTCGTAGACGCCCGGCCCGCCACGCCATGTCACAGCCAGCGTCACATCGGCCCCGGCATCGCGCCAGTGGTCGAGCACGGTATCGAGATAGACAAGGTCTAGCGTCCAGAACTTGCCGTCGCCCCACTTGGCGAAGCCCGTATTCGCCTTGCCCTCGCCCGGTTTGTGCAGCAGCTCGATCATCACGCCGTCGAGATAGCCCATCAGCGGATAGTGCCAGCGGTCGGGGTTGAGATCAGGATTGCTCATCTCCCACCCGCCATTGGCAGCGACCAGGATACAAGCTGCCCGCAATCTGGCGCACAGTTCCCGCATGCCCAGCAGGCCCACGCTATCGCTACCGTCCTGCCATGCCGCTCGCTGCGGGCGGTGGAATGCGTGCTGGTGGACGTTGTAATCGTCCAACCGCACGCGCTTAACGCCGGTCTGGATGATCGCATCACCCAGCCACTCGATATAGGCGGGATTGCCGATGTCCGCCACCGGACGCTGGCGACCGTTGCCGATTACCGGTTGGCCTTTTCCGTCTCGCAAAATCCAGTTGTTGCCGATGATGGCGTTGGCCTGGCGCACTCGCCACCAAAACGGCGACGATTGCGGCGTCTCCTCTTGCAGTACTCGCGTTTGTGACGCCAGCAGAACCGGCGCAACCGGGTTGACGTAATACCACACCTCGACGCCCCGGTCTGTCAGCCATTGTCCCGGCGCCCCGTTTGGGGCGAAGCGTGCGCCTGTGCGGTCGCTCTCCGTCACCGCAAACTCGATTTGCAGTTCCGCCCGCTGCGCCCAGCCGGGGATGGCCTGCAAGCCATCTGTGGCATTGAAATGCTCGACGGCGTTGGTCAAAAACATCTGATAAATCATGGTATCACCATCTGTAGGTCTCTGGCTCGCGCCGTGCCTGGCCCCGCCCGCCATACGCAGAACGATGCCCGCACCTGTCGAGCGTCAGTGGGGATGATTGTCGTCTGGCTCACTGCCTGCCATGTGCCCGGCGCTGCCGTGTGCCGTGACACGCCGCCGACGTTGTAGGCCCACGCCTGCGCCCGCAGCACTTGCAGCGACAGGTACGGCGCATAGGCGCCCATGTCGGCGCTGCGGAATAGTTCGCTGCTGAACGTCACCCGCTGCCCGGCCAATGTACCCGGTACATCATAGTGCCAGCAGGCAGAGGTATCAACCTGTACCACGTCGATGCGGTAGCCGTCAGGAATGGCGATGGCCGCCGACTCGAAACGAAAAACGGCGTTATCGAGCATGTTGACAGTGGCGACAGGTATGGCCTTTGTGGGCGTCGATGTGGGCGTCGCCGTCGGTGACAATGTGGCTGACGGTCTGGTTGTGGGCGTAGCCGTCGGCCTGGCTGTGGGTGTTGCTGTACTGGCAACAGGTGTACCCGTGGCTGTTGGCAGCGGTGTGACCGTGGCCGCCGTCCCCGCCCCAAACTCGAACGCATACACCCGCCCCGCTGGGGCAATCGTGAACCGCACCCGCAGCGGCTTCGACGGCAGGTTATTTGCCACTACAGTACGCAGTCCGTCACCCGCCAGAGACTTGGAAATTATTGTTCCAGATTCATCCAGCACTTCCACGAACACCGGCCCGCTGTAGTTGACCGTCAGCGTTCCGCCTGCCGGAACCATTGCCTGTGTGGTCACGATAGCCGACTGCGTGCCACTGGCCCGCAGCGCCACGAACCCATCCAGCCGTTGTTCGGCCACGTACACCCCGCCCTGATCCATCGTCCGCCATTGGGCGTCACGTGCGGCAGGCGTGCGATATGACGCCCACACGCCGTCAATCCAGGCGGATTGCTTCGACTTCGGCAAGGCCAGGAAATAGACGTACAGCTTATCGCCCACGCGCAGGATGTCATTGCCCGGCAGCACCTGATACATCAGCAGTCCATCGATAGCCCCCCGGCTCAGATAGGGCGGTTGCCCGTCCGCTACCCGATACCGTTTCCAATCGACGCCGTTGCGACTGACCGCCAACTGCGACTCGAAATCGCCGTCATTGCCCGTGCCCCGGCGCTCTGTCGTCGTGCTCAGCAGGTAGAACACCCACGTCATCGACAGGTACACGTCCTCCGCCCAGGGGTAGACAAAGGGAAGCTGGCGGTACAGTTGCACGCTGCGCTGGCGGGGCGCATCCCACAGCGCCCACTCCGCCGCATCGGTCTGGTCGAGCAGGGGTATTTCTCCTGTTACCGCATACTGCGGCGGCGTGGCGTTCGGCCACTGCAACAGCGGGTTGGGGATGTCCGTCCACTGCAATTTGTCCACGCTGGCCGAGCGTGACAATTGCGTGCTGCGATTGGCCGGTTTGCCCGCTTCGCCCCAACCCCGGATGAGCCAGAGATATTGATTGGTTTTCGGCAGGTAGATAAAATCGTGCGTGCCGTCGGCCTTGTAAGGCTGCTCGGTCAAATAGACCGGCGGATTGTACGCTTTCCAGCGGATGCCATCCGCCGAGTATTCCGTAATCGCCATACGGCCCTCGGCAAATCCGAAGCGCTTATACCGCTCCGCCTTCGGCGCTTGCGGATCGATGCCACTGTAATAAATCGCCCCGGCCACATCCCCGCCATGCACATTCATAATGTTGGATGGCTGACCGTTGAACTTAAACCCGTTTATGTCGCCGGGCTTGCGCCAGTTGAGGCCATCATCCGACACGGCGATGGCGTCATAGACCACCGAAGTCTTGCCGTCCTCTGACACATACCAGGCCGGGTAGCTCATAGCGAAGCGAGCCGCCTCGAAATTGGCGGTACTCACGTCCCTCACCGTAATTTGAAAGTGGTAAAACCCGAAATTTTCCCACGGCTTATCAGCCCCGACCACCCGCTTCAGCACCGTCGGCGGATTGACGCGCAGCGCCCATCCGCTCGACTGCGCCCTGTCGATCAGGGCGTCATCGATGAACAGGTGCTTGCCCACAATCACGCCCTGTGCCCCGGCTTGCCCGCCCCAGGCCCATGCAATCACCGCCCACAGCACGAGCACGCATAGCAGGATGACCAGATAGCGGCGGGTTTGGCGGTCGATCATGTCGTGTAAACCACCGTGAGCTTGGGCTTGTTGCTGCCGTTGTCGGCGAAATAACACAGGAACGAGGTGTTCGCCGAGTTCGACCAGGAACCGCCGAATGAATTGGCGGTGTCCCACGACAGCCGGGTGCCCAATTTGGTGATGCCCGCCTTGGTGATGCAGGCCACGTCGAGGCTGATGTCATTGTACCCGCTGGTCGAATAGCTGGCATACGACACCGAGCCGTAAACGGTTGTGCCCAGCGTGGTGAAATTGCCGTTAGCCGTGGCTGTGTTCGAGGCGGGGTTGGAACTGACCACATCCAACGCCGGGCTGCCGAGGCCGTTGCTTTTGCTCGTGCCGTACAGCGACAGTGTGGCGCTGATTATTGTCGCGCCAGACGGAATCGACGAGGTGTCGAATAGAAAAATGCCGCGCAATAATTGCGAGTACTGGTTCGCCGTGGCCGTGGCGACCAGGAATGCGGCATACGTATTTGTGCCGGTATCGAGGTTGCCGTTACCCGATCCCGCCCGAATCGTGGCGAATGTTTCATCGACACCTACCCGCCGCGCGTAACCGTCAACGGTTGTCGATTCCGGGTGCGCGTCAGGGTAAACGACAAGCTCGGTTTGTACAATGCCGCCGTAAAAATTGGCCGAGTGCATGAACCCAGGCATTATGTCAAATAATCCTTCGTCAGCGACGCATAGACAACCGAGTTGATGATTGTCAGATGCAGCAGGTCAATGTCGGCTGCGCCGGTCGATAGCACGCCTTCCGTCCCTCCCGCCCAGTACCAGCCGCCCGGCCACGTCACCACCCGGTTGCCTGTGCCGTCCTGCGTAATCGCCACTGCCAGCGAGCCGTAGGTCGGCGCATTGCTCAGCGCAAACGTGCGGTTGCCCGCAATCGTCCACGTCGCCACGTAGCCACTGCTGCAATCCATTGTCGTGGTCGCCGCGTCAGATAACGCCTGCCCGGTCAGCGCCGGATCGGTGTGCGTTTTGCCGGATAACGTCTGCGCCAACGATGTTTCAACCACCGTTCGAGCACTACCACTAAAATATTTCAGCGTGTTCGCCGTTGTGTCTACTGTAACCTCACCATTGGCGTCAATGGTTGTGCCGCCCCCTGCGTTCGGCACTTCCAATGACGTGGCCCCGCCAAAATCGTGCACGCCGGAATAGGTGTCACCATTTGCCAGCGCCAGATCGCTAACGTCGGCAAGCTGCGCCTCCAATTCCGCTTTGCTATTTACCTCTGCGGTTGTCCCGCTGGCAATGGCGACCAGCCCGCTATAGGCACTAACGTCGGCCTCCAACCCACCCCGCTCATGCGCGAGCGTGCCCGATGTAACATCACCGGCGGCGTGGCTGTGCGAGGCGGCGGCGTAGTCCGTGCCTGCCGTCGCTGTAGACAACACCCCCGTCCCGTTTGTGACCTTGACAATGCCCGTTGCCAGTCCAGATAGCGCCTGCTCATTACTTAGCGAGCCGTTCGCCGTCTGCGTGATATAGGTGGCGTCGGTTGGCGCGCCACTGCCACCAGCACCGAATGGCCCGGTTTCGCTACCAGCATCATCCACGACATACACGCCGCTCGATTTGGTGTACAGCGTCCATTTTCCGCTGTCTGGCGTTGCTGGCGTCCCGCCAAGCTCCGGCAATGTGATCGCCGTATCCTTCAGCAGCACGCCGTCCACAGTTACACCAGTTGCCGCCGTGCTTTCGGCTATCCCGTCCGCTTTGATGCCCGTAGCGCCGAAATCCTGCGCCTGTGACGCGCTACCCGCCACTGTACCGCTGGCAAGTAGTAGCTTGTTCAGGTTGACTTTCTGCGGCGCAGGGTCGCCGCTTTTGTCAATGGCGATGTAGTCATTGGCGGCGGGCGTCGTGTCTTCGTCAAGCTCATAAATGCGTGCGTTTGTCATGGTCAAACCTGGTCTATGATGTCGCGCAAAAGCACCCAATCCTGATCGGGTATGCTTGAGGCGGTAAACGTGGCCCGCTTGGCGGCGTTGTCGGCGTCAAGAACGAACACATACGCAGCATCGGGTAGCCCGCCCGCACCCTCCCGGTATTCGTTTTTCCAGCAGTGGAAAAATGTCAGACCGAGATCGTTCGACGCAACGCTGTTAGCGGCGATGTTGTTGGCGTCCAGATGTTGCCCGGCGGCGAAATGGTATTGGTCATCACCGCCCAGATAGCATTGTACGGTGATGCCCGCTTGCGGCGCTGCGCCCAGATCAGCGCCCGTGTTGACGATGACCACGCAGTGCCTATCGCTTGCCGGTGTCGGCGGCTCATAATACCAGAGATAAGCCGGTGCGCTGCTAATGCCGTCGCCGTTAATATGCGTGATGCGATACACGATGGCATTGTCCGTTGCGGTTGCGCCCGTGTCGGCGTAGCTTTCGTGCGCCTCTGCAAACTCGACTCCGGTCGCATATGTGCCATAGCCGCTATGCCACGTAACGCCGGTCAATTGGTTTGATGTTTTGCCAGTCCATTGCACCAGCGCGTCACGGCCAATCCAGCCATAGCCTGAGGAACTGATCGCCGTCCCACTCGTCAGGTCTATCGCCGTATCGCCGTATGTGTGAGCGCCATCAAGCGTATTGGACGGACTGACATATGGCGAGGTTGCCGCCTGTGTGTCGTCCAGCGTGTCGAAATCGTCCATGTTATACGTGCGCTCGATGACGTAGACGCTGTCGCCCGTGGCATCGCTTGGGCCAGCCCATCGAATCGTTATATCTGTCATACTGTCAGCCTCCTACTGTAGGCGATTTGGGTTTCCGGGACAGGCCCGGCGCGTAGCTGATGACAATGCGCCCGCCCACATTGTCAGCCGCCCAATAAACGCCAGCGCCGAAAAGGATCGACGCATCGACGGCGCTTTCTGTCGTCAATGCGTTGCCGGTCATGGCAGCTTGTGGAATGCTTGCCATCGAAGCGCCGAGCATGGCAGGCTGCGCATTGACGCCGCCATGCCTGCCGACAATGGCCGAGTCCGAGAACGTCGCTCCCGTTTTGCTGGCGATTGCACTTCCGACGATGGGCTGCGCGCTCACGTCAAATCACCCAGGTCTATGAGATACTCGCCCTCAGGCACGGTGAATACCAAATCAAACGTAGGCGGGCGGCTGGCGAGGGTGTAGCGACCGACTGCCACGCTGGGCGGCAGGCTGACGCTAATATACCCGTCGGCGTCGGGCTTAACCGTGAACGGCTGTGCGGCATAGTAGACGCCCTGCCACCGTCCCGACCGCTCCGGCGTCAGCGTCAGCCGCCCGGTGAATGGCGAGCCGTCGGCCATGAGAAATCGCCCATTGACTAGACATGGTGCCGTGTCTGACGCGGCGTTATGTCTCTGTCGAATCTTGCTCATTTAGCAGCTCCTCTAATGCCGTGATTTGGCGCTGGTATCCGGTCAGCGTGGCGTTAATCTCGGCCACCACCGCCGCTCGCACCTCGGCCAGTCTTGCTTGCAAAATGGTATTTGCGTCGGTTTGCAGCCTGTCGCGCTGCGCTTCCAGTTCGCTGATTTGTCGCTTGATTTTGTCTTGTAATTCCATTGTTTTATGTCAAAGTGTATAGCGGCATGTAATACGCCCGGTCTGTTATTTGATTGCCATCATCTTGCACGTATACGCGCACCCATCCGGCTAGCGTGTTTGTCGAAACGTCGCCATGATCCACAATGTTCTTTGTCACGTTTCCACTAACAGCCTTCCCAACAAATTCTATAAACTCGCCGCTGTCATAAGTCGTTTGCGTGCCCAACGATGTGACGATAGATGATAATATCCCCTCCGTGTATCCCTGATGCAGCCTTATCAATTTCGCGCCTGGTAGTAACGACTCAAATACAGCCGCCTTCCCGCTACCGCCTGCCGTTGTGCCGGATATTGCAATATCATTTGACTGTGCCTTAACGCCTATACCATATGTTCCTGTATGCTGGTCGCCAGAAACATGCAATCCGACGTTACCAGAAGCATACATCGCTCTGCCATGTATACCTGAGTGATACGACTGTATTCCATAGCCCCCGCCGCTTGGTGTGCTGGCAGCCGTATATTTATTCCACACAAAAATTCCGCTCATGTTTGTGGTGTCTGAATTGCAAAGCACTTTCAGATAGCTGTTAAAAGTCCCACTAACAGTATCCGTGTTCACCTCGACATAATCATCAGTGTCTACAGCGAACTCAAGCCCAGTACTAGATAACTGTCCACGTCCACCGCCCCAATAGACGGTAGCATCCTGGCTTGCGTTGCCAACCGTGACGTTGCCGGAGGTGTCAATCTGGAATACCGTGCTGCTTCCGTTTCGCGTGCGGTAGCCGTTTGTGTCGTCTATCGTGATATGCGTTTCGTTCGGGTCACCAAACGCCGCGCCGTATACCGTTGCCGCATAGCTGTACAAGCCTTTTAGATTACCGATTGCCCAGCGTGGCTCCCAATCGTTATACGTTGCCGATTGCCGCACGTTGCCGACGATGGTCGGCCCTGCCTCGCCCGTGCTTTTCACTCCGTGGTCTGAGTACAGGTCAATGAAACCATCACCAGTCGCGCCGGTGTTGACAACAGCATCGCCAGCATACCACAGATTAGCCCCGCCGCCGTCTAGGTTGCGCGTGACGGTGTAAGCATAGCTGCCGCCGCCTTGCAGTGTGCCGCTTGATGTGACGGCCATGTACTCGATGTTGCCGCGCGCCTCAAAATACACACGGTCGCCGCTCGCCAGGTTATTGTGCTTGGTGTAGATGGTCGTGTCGCTTATCTGCACGTCAAAGGCCAGATAAGTCGTTGGCGTGACGATGACGCGCCCGCCGATTGTGCTCATCACGTCCGCAGCCACAAGATTCTGCGATACGATTTCGCCAACATGCAATTGCAGGAACTTGGCCGATGCGCTGCCGATGTTGACGGTATCCGTTTGCCACGGTAGCAAGTAACCGTTTGTCGGATTCAGCACAATGTCGCCAGTGCTCGTTATGTTGAGATTGCCTGCCAACTGCCGCAGGTCGCCGTAGCTGCCCGTGCCCTCGCCAGCCCGGAATTGTGCATGCTCGGCATCGTATACTTCTATCATGGCCTGCGGGTCGTCGGTGTTCCAACCGATGCGCCCAGACTCCGAGAAGTTGATAACGGACTCGCTGCCGTAATAGGTAATGGGCAGTGTCGCGAAGCCGGAGCCGGTGTAGCCGCCTACCTTGGTATCGCCAATGTAGAAATTGATGGGCACGCCTGCCGGCGTTGCGATTGTCATTGCCGAGCTTGGGTCAATCTGGATTGAGCCAAATTTGCCCGACTGATTCTGGACGAGCCATGTTCCGACAGTGCCATTTGGTACGTCAACGATGCCCATCGACATAGCCGTTCGTGTGTCTGCATCGTTGCGCCATCTGATTTGATTGCGTGTTGCAGCATCAACGCCCAGCGGGTCGGACGTTAGCACCATGCCGTCGCTGCCGATTCGCACATCGCCGCCAGCAAAGTAAAACTTGCCGTCCTGCCGATTCCACCATGTTTGATACGTGCCCTGAGACGGGTCACTGTCAAAAGTGTCGGAGGAACTCACACCCACAAATCCATAGTTGCTATCCAGGGCGATGCCGCTAAAATCAGTGCCCCAAGTGCCAAGCCCCGCCAGGATGCGCTCGCCTGCCCGGAACGTGCCTTCCACCAACGTGTCAACGCCGATGTCCAGCTTGTAAGCGTCGCCCACCTTGCGGTAATAGAACCCTTTGCGCCCGTCGTGCTCGATGATAAAGGCCACATCCGAGGCTGTGCCGTCCTCGGCGTTGTATGGAGCCAGGGCACTGACAACGGGCCGCCCGGCGCTGTTACGCAGTGTCCAGCCCCAGCCCGCCGCCGTTTCGCCAATCTCCATGCGTGAGTCGCCAGCGCCGCCGCTGATGATCATCCTGCCGTCTACAGTCATATCGCCGGAGATATTGCCGCCTGTAGCATTGATGCTGCCGCTCAGGAAAACGTCCTCGGCGGCCAGACCGAAGGTGTCAAAATCGGCGTTTGGGAAAAGAGACGTAAATGGCGCCCCGATATTCTGCAACCAACCCAGGCGCAGTTTGTGGGCATATGCGCCGTTCTCGAGCTGATACATATTAATGTGTGGAGCCTGAACGCCGGTCACGCCTCGATCACCGCTATTCATGATGATATAGCCCGGCCCCAGGTCTACAGCAACCGCACCTGCCGGGTAGGGCTGCGGGTCACTACCCCGGCTGATGTCGTATTCGTAATAACCGCCCTGCTGTCGTGGCCCGCCCGTGATTTTGGCGACCTCGTTTTTAACGCTTTTGTGCATCAGCGCAAACGAATCGCCAACGGCCAGATGGTCGTGCTTGTCCACCGTCATGGTTGTGGACGTTTCCGATAATGGCCGCCGCAAGATGACGGACGGCCCCAGGTACACCTGACCGGGAAGAACGCTGCCCTGGTCGTGATCTAGCCCGCTGTCGGGTAGCCAACGCCGATCTAGTTTGCCGTCATCCCCGGCAACGGGAATCAGGTTTGCGCCAGGAACGGGCGAAGCGTCATAGCCGTCTAACTTGTCTGCCAGACCGCTACTACTATACCGCACGCCGCCCGGCGTGCTAGCCTTGGCATTTGGCTGGCTGTTGTCAATTCGTTTTACAACGTCTGATTTTGGCATGGTGTTTTACGGTAACGGCGTTCTGGTCGGCGTAGGTGTGGCCGTGTTGACTGCCAACGGCGTCAAGGTTGGCGTAAGCGTCGGCGTGGGCGTGCCTGTTGCGCCGGGCGTGGGCGTGTAGGTTGGGCGGGGTGTCCAGGTCGGGCGGGGCGTGAATCCCTGCGGCGTCGGCCACAGGTTTGAGAATCCGCACGTGGGCCACGATTTTGTGCTCCACGTGCCGCCGTCGTAGGCACGAGCAATACCGCTTGCCTGTAAGTTTCCCACAGTTAATGTAGCCGTGTCAACGGTGACGCCGCCATTGTTGACAAGCGTCACCGTTCCCGGTTGCAAAAGCCAATTCTGCGGTTGCAGGTCATTGCCAAACGCCGTGACAAATCCGCCATTGGCCACCAATGAATCAAATGTGTGAATCGTGCGGCCATTGTTTTGTAACGTCCAGCCCGCTAGATTCTGGGCGATGCCTGACGTATTCAGCACCTCGACGCACTGGTCGGCCACTGGCTCGATGATGCCGTTTCCGTTGGCGTCCTCTCTGCCGCTGGTGATTTCGTTAATGAACATACCGCTGGTAATAGCCGTTGGCGTTGCCGTGGGCGTTCTGGTCGGCGTCGGTGTCCTGGTCGGCGTGGCGGTGAATACCGTTGTGGCCGTAGGCGTCCTGGTCGGCGTGTTCGTTGGCGCTGCCGTCGGTGGGAATGTTACTGTCAGGGTTGGCGTCCTGGTCGGCGTAGGGGTCGGGCCAAGTGTCGCCGTCGGCGTTCTGGTCGGCGTTGGCGTAGCGGCTATAGCCGTGGGCGTCCTAGTCGGCGTGGCGGTCGGAACGCCGCCCTCGCCCAGGATTTCGACACGCACCATGTGGAATATGTTATTCGTACCGTCATAGCGGTCGATGCGGAGATCAAAACCCGTGGCCTGGCTGTCGCCGCTCAGTTTTGCGAGGTTGTTTCCATAACGCGCATCGGTGACGTTACATCCCGCCGTTTTCCACGTGTTCGTGTTGGTCAGCGTCACCGTGCAGAGCGTCTTTTCGCCCGTTGTGCTGTCATAGTATACCCGGAACTGGTCGCTGGCGTTGTCGAGATAGGTAATCCAAACGTTGGTATCGTAGACGCTGTTATAAGCAAAATCATCATCGATGTCGATGTTGAATCCCGTCCAAACGGAATCGGTGCGGCGGGAATAGGCGCTACGCCAATCGGTCGTGGGGCCGGTGCGGAATAGGCGCGTCCTGGCGTCCGCCGCTTGCGCCGCCTGCTGTCGGGTGACGGTATCATAGCCAATGGTTTCGATCTCGTCTTGTGCGAAATGGGTATAGCTAAAAATGTCGGCGCAAAAATACCCGGCTAGCGAAGGATTGCTGCTGCGGAATATGACCCACGCCGCCGGGGTCGTGTCCGCCGTTTTGCCCGCATATTGGTTGAAAAAATACCAGGCGTCGGGCGCGTCAGTCAGGTCGGACGCGTACGGCATAACATAATCAGCGCCTTTGTCCAGAGCATTGATCGCCGACCACCACGAATGTTCAGCGCCAACCAAGCCCACACCGCTGGCGCTGGAACGGAACTCGAATCCGATAGGTATCAAGCTGTTGTTATGGTCAAGTGGGGCCCATTGCGTGATGTACGGATTCGCCATAGCCGACCCGGCCACGGCTCCGGTGGCTGTAATGCCCCCCCAATAGCACAAGCCGCCGCCGCTGCCTCGATTGCTGTAATAATCGCCGTCAAGCGACGAGATAGTCAGCCCGTAGCCTTTCGCCACGGCGTCCTCTGCCACGCGCCAGCGCACGCGCTCGAAATAATCGCCGGTGACGTTCGTCGTCACGGTCGTGTCCGGTGCGTTCGTGTTGGCGGCGCTTGCCATGCGGATTTGGTACGATGCCCAGTTGTTTGGCCCCTGGCTGCCGTAAGCGGCCTCATATGCCTGTTGCTGTTGGGTTTTGTCGCACGTGCTCGCCAGCGGCCAGGGCGACGACTCGCCATTGTAGCCGACGGCCACTTCGATCCCGGCCACCTTCGCATTACCGTTATAACGCGCCGCCAGAAGGGTAAATAGCTCCTCTAATTCGTTTTGGATGCCAGTATTCAGATAATTCAAGTTGACGCCGGAGGCGGCACATCCCGACGGTATAGTAGACATAACCGGCTGATACCCGGCATTAGTAGCCCACGACGGCGTGCATAGTTCGGCGCTGCCACTGTTGCAGCGCAATTGCACGCGGATGATTGCCGCCTTGCCGCTGGGCACGGCTGCGATCTCGCTGTCAAGGTTTGTCCACGTGTACGTGTTGCGACTGCTTTCGATCTGGTTCCAGCGGTATTCGAGCAGGCCGCCTTGCAAATAGGCGTCTGTGTTTGTGTGTACGTAGGCCTGATACGTGCCCGGCGTGGCGCTGTCGTGCGGTGCGGACACGACCCCGGCGATAACGCCGGGATCGGGCATGGTTGCGTCCGTAGGCGCAATGACCGGCGCACAGGCCGCCAGTGTCAGAACGAAAGCTAGGATCAACAGTATGCGGATCATGAGTCGTTATCCTCCAGCGCATACGTGATATCCCGTACACGGTATTTTGTGCCAGGCCACAGGTGCGCCATGCCGCGCAGGTCGTAGGCCATCCACTTGTTCGGTTCAAACGGCAACGATGATTCCTGCCACTCGTTGCCATACATAAACCCGATGCTTGGCTGCGGCTCTGGTTGCTCGCCGCCTTCCGTGTAGGCGCAATAGTAGTGCAGCCAATCGTACTCACGGATTAGCCAGGCGTCAGGCTGATCCCAGCGCCGGGCCGGCGTAGCCTGGTTGCCATAGACAATGCGACTCGACAGCCAGACCAGATTGTCACGGATCGTTCTGGCGCTGCCCGTACCCGTCACTATGTCGGCATGTTCCCACGTCGGCATACTCGACCAACCCGATAGCGTCGGCTGGCTGGCTGGCTGCTCGGCCAGTTGCACCACATTCACCCAACCGGTCGTATTCGTGCCGTAAGTGTGGATATTGTCATAGGCGACGACTTGCACCTCGTAGCGCGTGCCATCCGTCATGCCCAAGGCGTTGAGGTCAAACGTGCCCACCCAGCGC
This sequence comes from uncultured Candidatus Saccharibacteria bacterium, assembly GCA_964493575.1. Classification (GTDB taxonomy): domain Bacteria; phylum Patescibacteriota; class Doudnabacteria; order UBA920; family UBA920; genus UBA920. The sequence continues at coordinate 17,747 of CAZBOT010000021.1, forward strand.
CGAAAGCCTTCTTCCGCATCGCTCTCCGGTTGCGTTTCGGCCAGATGCCAAATCGAATCGCCCACTGCCGCCGCTCGCCAACCGCCCGCCAATTGCGTGCAACCGGTGAACGTGTTGGTGGATTTTGTGCCCAGCCGGATCATGTGCCCGGACTGTAGCCTGATTACCTGATTCTGATAAAAATACGTAGCGTCCTTTAGCACAACCGTGCCGGGCAGGCTTGTTCCCGTATCCAGCGCTCCATACCCTCGCCCACCCAGCATCGTGCCGTTGTAATAGACAACCGCAACCAGCGTGCCGTGGTTCGGGTCATTACCGCCAGTCCATAGCTGCGGCATTTTGACGCGCAGGTCGAAATACAAATAGCGGTTTGCATGAACCAGTGTACCGTTCCAAACGTTGACGCTCAGCGGCGTCGTGCTGTTCCCCCATGTCCTGACGCCGCCATTGCCCACGAACGGAATGCCCACGCCGCCGGTTTGAGCGTATAGGGTACTGGCCCGGTCGCTTAGCGCCTGCCATTGCGCCGCCGTCGGCGTGTCGCCCGTGTAAAACCGGGCCAGCGTGGCGTAGGTTTGGGCGTCGGTCTCGTGCAGATATAACGGCGCTATCGTGCAACTGCCCCGGCTGGCCGTCGGCGTCGTGCCGTTCAGCATCTGGTAATCGATGGCAACAAAATAGAATCCGCTATAGGCGCTGACATCCAGACTGGCCGTTATCGTTTGCGATCCGCTGCCGTTGCTGACTGTCTGCTCGTGGGTGGCTGATCCGTAGGTGATGCGGATTTTGCACTTTAGGGCGCTGTCCTTCCCGACCTTGACGCCGTACTCCAAAACGTTCGTTTTGTTGCGGATATAGCCCGACCACATGCGCCGCCAATGGTTGCCCTCCGGCAACGTGTCGCCGCTATAGTAGTCATCGACGCGGCGCGCCGACCAGAGCGTTTGCGGCGCTGTGTATTTGCCCAGAATGACGTTGACGTTATCGGTCAACGCTTGCAAATGTCCGTTTGCGCTGATCGCCTGCCCGGCGGCAAATGTCGGCGGTGTTGTCCAAATGTCCATTAGTGCCACGCCCGCCCCGCTCCAAGTGCGGTGCTGCCGATGATGTAATAGTCGCTATGTGCGTAGAGGGCGGTGGCGTCTAGGATGTTCAGCGTCTGCCAGTAGCCGGTATCATCAAAACGCCAGCTGATGCCGGTCACGAATCCGGCTCTGGCGCTCGTGACAATACGCGCGTCCGAGAACGTCACCCGGTCGCCCAGCTCCAATTGCGGCACGCCCGGCACGCCGCTAAGCTGCCAGGTGGGAATGAGCTTACCATAACGGTCTGCTAGGTAGCTGGCGATGCCCGCCGCCATTGGCCGCCCCTGGTGATACGGGTTGCCGCGTACCGACCGAGTGCGCGTGTGCGAGATGGCAGGGCTGACGACGGTTTTTGTCAGTTCCTTTGACGGCCCGCCCATGACCGGCTCGCCGCGCAATTGAAAATACGTCAGTATAGCGGCTTGGGTGGTGTTGCTGTTCGTGACGGTGACGGTGGCGCGCTGGGCGTATTTTGTTACCGTCACCGTGCAACTCTGGTTCAGCGGATGCCCGCCCGCCGACATGAGCCAGTAATCGGTCTCTGGCTCCGGGTCTAGCAGGCTGACAACCGGTGATGATAGGCGCGCCTCAAATGTCAAGGACTCGCTAGGCCCGATGATTTTAGCCTCGTCGAGCGTGTAGACATCTTGCAATTCCTGGCGCACACGCGGGGCGTATTCGACTACGATTTCCGTTGCCAGTTGCAGCGGGTCGTAGTTCGGCGGCATGCTGCGGAAGTCATCGCCGTCAAACGTCCACTGACTAACTGTGTGTGGAGCAGTTAGCCAGTGCGTCGGTTCCTCGTAGCGCAACATGCCGGAATGATCGAAATATAGCCGCCCGCCTGCCGCCGCCGCCATCTGGCGCATGTCATCTAGGGCGGCGTCATCGTCCAGCCAGCAATAGCCGACAACGTGCGGCGATGTGTCCAGGCTGGTGGACGTGATGCCCAGCGTGCCCGCCAATGTGCTAATCCATACGTCAGCGCGCTGATCCGTGCTCATCGTCGTGCTCAGGCGCTCTTGCACGTATTTGTAGCCCACGTCGCGCAATTCGATTGTCACCGTCTTCTGGTCGCTGCTCTCGCTGTGTCCGTAAATGACGCCCGTGTAAACACGAACGAACGAGCACTTGCGTACCGTGCCCGTGGCTGTGCCCGTGTAGGTTTCCGTTATGTCAAACGTATTGGCCGTTTTGGCGATGACCTTATACTGGCCGTCATAGCGATGCGTGCCCTCGATACGCACGATGTCGTTGACAACGTAGCCGTGTGCGGTGGCGGTAACGCGCACGTAAGGCGATGCGTCGGCGCATGACGTAATCGCTTTTTCGGTCGAAACCAGAGCAAAGCCTACTGACAATCTGGCGTTAATGCCGTGCATCCCGCCCGCGCCGTTAATGTAGCTACGGATGCTCGTGTCGCCGCCGCTTGCCAGTGGTGAATAGCGATAACCGACATTTCGCAATGAGACGCTGGCCGTGTCCGTAACGCCGCCGGTCAGCAGTTCGCCGGTTCCGGTTTCGGCCAGGTTCAGGCTGCCGCTGTGCGCGTACATGTAGGCGCTTTCGTCAGTCCAAGCGCTGCCGTCCCATTGCACTTCGAACAACGAGACGGGATAACGCACGGTCTGCCCGGCGTGCGTGGCGAACTCGGCGGCGACAGATTGCAAAATCAGACCTCATCAAACGTGATCGTGACGTTGTAGAATGGCGTCTCTGCCCGGTTCCACCAGGGGATTTCACGCCAGCCGGACACGGCTATGACGCTATAGGTTGCCGAGTTTGGCAACGTGAGCGTTGTGGCCGTGTCGTTATAAGCGTCGTAGGCACCGCGCAATGTGTTGCGCTCTGTGGCGTTCAGGCCCTCCCATTTGCCGACGATGCGCGCCTTCTCGGCTATAATCTCCGCTCGCAGCGTCCCGCTTAGCATCCGCTGATTGCTGCCAATGATAGCCGCCTCAATAGTGACGCCGTTTTCCTCATCTGGATTCGGCAGGGTTGTCGCTCCCCAGGTCATGCTCAGGGTCATGGTTGCGCCTCCCCGGCATTGGTCGCCAGAATGCGAGCTACCTCTGGCGCTATCATGTGGGCGATGGACGCGCGCACGTTACCCACATTGTCGATGATAGCGGTCTTTGTGGCTGTGCCGATAGTGTCGCCCATCGTTTTGCCAATGGTTGCATATCCGGCAAGGTCGGCATCGACACCGCTTTTGACGTTGGACAATACCTTGTCGGCGGGGTTATTGCTGCTCAGGGCGGCGTCAAATCCGCTTACCATGCTGGCGACGGCGATCTCCGGCGTCTCGATGCCCAGCAGTTTGGCGACCTGTGCTTTGCGCTGGGCGTCGTTTCCCTGTAGCAAACCGGCCTCGCTCAGTTTGCCCACGGCGATGTCTATGGTCAACTCACGCGCGGCGTTATCGTTCAGCAGCTTCTCATAGTTGGCGATGAAAGCGTCCCAATCAATGAGATCGGGCCGGGTCAGGTTGACCACGTCGTCGCGTGTTGCCGCCGCCCAGGCTTTGATCGCCTCCGTGCCCTGGTCAAGCACGCTTTGCGGAATCTCGAAAAATGCTGCCCAGGGCGATTCCAGGCCCAGATTGGCAACATCCGCCAAGCGACGCGCCGCCTCAAGTGGCTTGTCCTGATACGTGCCCGCCCCCGCCGCCAGCATCTCCGAGTCGGTAACGTTAAGCCCGCCGCCGAGCACCTGCTCAGCCATGCTGCGCATGTTAGCGAATGACCGCTCCCATGCCCGCGCCGACTCATCAGCGGCAAACGACGATGCGCGCTGCGCCTCGCGCATGGTCGCCTCATAATCCGAGGCAAAATCCTTTGCCGCCTTTTTTGTGCGCGCCTGGTACTGTGTCGGCGAAAGACCATTTGCCATTTTGGTATTTAGCACCGCCACACTGGCGGCAGCAATTGTAGCGCTTTGCCCCATGCGGCGTATAGTCCCGTCTAACTCGACCATAAAAGTGGGCAAATATCCGGCATCGCCGTATATCATGCGCTCCATAGCATCAAGGAGTAGCTTTGTGCCGCTTGCGCCAGCCGCCCCACTGCGTCTGAGTAGATAATATTGAGCGTTGAGGTCTGCCAATTGTGTAGTACTTGCATTTCCCGACTTCTGCAACAAATCAAAAAGACGGCGATACTCTTCTTCTAAATCGGTGAGAGCGCCAGCCCCGCTCATGTTTTTTGTTAGCGCATCGGCGGCGAATCCAACAGCGTCAGCGCCGCCCGCCTCAACAATCGCTAATCCGATTGCGGTTTTTAGCTCCTGCCAAGCAGTCGTGAGTTTTGCAGTTTTTTCCGCCGCCGTCGTGCTTTCGGCCCCGACACTGGCGATGTAGTCAGGCGATTGCGACAAAATATCGTTTAGCAGCGCTTGTTGTTTCTGCTGCTCGGTCAGCGCCGAAACGGAAATACCCAGCGAATCCGCATATTTTTTATTCGCCTCCTCTAGGCTGACGATCAAGCCCAAATTGTCAAGGATGAGAGGCGATCCCCTGGCGATGCCCTTGACAATCGAATCGAACATAAACCCCATGTCCTCACCCAGGCCGATGCTGGCCGCCCGTGCAATTTCGAGCAGTTGCGGTAGGGCGTTCGCCATCTCGCTGCCGCCCGCCAGCATGGCGAAGTTCGCCTTCTGCATCAATTCGGTTTCGCTGATCGTGCCCCGGCTGGCGACCTTTAGCGCTTCGAGCAACTTGTCGCCTGACTGACCGGCAGACCGGGATAGCGACTCGAACGATTGTTCTACCTGCTGCGCCTGCGCCCCGATTACCGTCAGGTCGTAAACACCCTTCGCCAGCGCGCCAGCCGACAGGCCGATGCCGAGGGCTGCCGCCGCCTTGCCTAACCCGGCGAGCGAGTTTTCGACTCCGCTAATCTCTTTGCTGGCTTCGTCTTTGGCTATGAGTCTAATTAGTAGGTCGCGTGATGCTGCCACTAGCGCCGCCTTCGTTTACGTTTTTCGGAGTCCGGCTTCTCAACCGGCGGATCGGATTTCAGCGCCTCGGCCAGGGCCAGCGCTTGTAATGCGGTCAGTCGCTCGATTCCAGTGGCAAGGGGCCATTGTCCGTATCGCTCGGCGAGTCGATACTTGATTTTCGTAGCAGCGCCCAGTCGAAAGGGAGCGTGTGAACCGCTTCCAGCACCTCCCAAACGGCAGGCCTGGCGGCATCCTTCAAGCCCATCGGCAGGCGCTCCCAGGCCGCAGCCCCCGCCGTTGTCTCCGGGTCAATGAGCTGATTACCGCCGGCGTCGCACAGCAGACGGGCGACTAGCCAGCGGTCACGTGCCAAGTGCGCGCGCAGGTTGGCGATCTCCTGAGCGGAATCGTTGCGTCGCAACCGCTCCGCCCGGTCGAGAAGCTGACGCTTTTTGGGCGGCGATGTTTCCGCTTCCGCTTCCGCTTCTAGCATGTCGGCCAGGGCGCTTGATTGTGCGCCGGGCTTGTCCTTCAGGTCAACCAGCAAGCCGGAAGTCAAAACGTCTTGCCGTACCGTTTCCTCGATCATCAAAGCGTCATCGTATTCTTCGGTGGTCGGCTGGCGGATGCTGAAAAGCTGACCGTCATACTCGAATTCGATGCCACCGTTTTCGAGCATGGCGGCCAGCAGTGCGGCCCTTGTTTTGACGATTGGCTTAACGCCCGGTTTGCTCATGTGTTATGCGGCAACCGTGGCGATCCACTTGGCTGTGGACTCATACCGCACGGTGTCGGTTCCAGCATCGCCGTCGGCGTCAACGTCGAAACCGCCCTCGACGGGCGCTGCGCCGGTAAGTTTCCAGGTGACGGTCAGCGCACCGGCGGAATCGTACATCTCCACGTTGATCTGCACCGGCGTCTCCACGTCCAGCGAAGCCGGGCTTGTGTCACCGGTCGCCAGCATGTAATCGACCAGATCGGTTTGCGACCAGAACGTGATGTCGCACGTGCTGGCATAGTCGGCGCTGCCAAACTCGCTTGCGGCAGTGCTGCTGCCCACGCGGCGAAAAGTTTTCTTGGTGCGGTTTGCGGTGGTGCGACCGGACACGCTGCGCACCTGGCTCAGCACGCCAGCCGTGCTCGTGCCGGTGGCCGTGCCGATGCGAACGATGAAATTCTCAGGCTCACGATAGTCAAATGTAGCCAGTGAGGGTAGTGCCATTATGCGGCCTCCAAAAGCGAACGGGTGAGTGTGGTCAGGGTTGTGCGAATGCCGCCGTCGGGCTGCGGCCAGTAAACGACGCCATCGGCGATATGCCCGCAAACGATGGACATATCCAGAGTGACATGATGGCCGCTTTCGTGGGCGTCATGATAAAACCATGTATCACAATCCGCCAAAATATGACGGTTGTTCAGTACCTGCAAACGGAAGTCAACATCGGCCAGTACGTGACTGTGGATCAAAACACAGCCCAGCCCGGCGCTACTGACCGGTACACGCTGGCCCCAGTTCTCAGCAACAAAACCGGGCTTGTCATTGATGAAATATGCAGTTTCGCCGTCGCCAATTGCGGCGATGTAAGGCTGCCTATTAAATACCTTATGTCTATTTACGTATAGCCCGGCGGTGATGTCGGCGTCGATGGCCGTCAACTTGCTCAGAGCGTCGGGCGGTACGATCATGTCATCCTCGACAATCATCATGGCGTCATAGCCGCCGTTTAGCGCTGCCTCTCTGGCCCGGCGGTATTTGTAGAGGATGTTATAGCTGCCGACATTGCACTTTTGGAACCGGGCGTAGAGATGCGAAACCTCATGCCCGCTGTCGTTCAGCGCCCAGATGCTCGTCAACGATTGCGGTTCGTTATGGTAAACCGGGCAAAATAGCAGGATTTTCATGCGGCGTATTTGTAGGCGCTGGCGAGGATGTCGGTCTCGCTAATGATGCGGATGTCGTAACTGGTCAATGACCATGTTTGATCAAACAGGTGCAGCATACCGTCCGGCATAATCCGCCAACAATCGACCGGGTAACGATGCTCCGGAAATTGCCAGTGCGTCAGGATAGCCAGCAGGCCGCCCGGTTTCAGCACTCGCACGAGTTCGGGAATCCAGCGCCAAATCGATTTGACGTGTTCCATCGTTGAACCAGACAGAACAACATCGAAATAATCATCGGCGAACGGGTATCGATACGGGTCATCTGCCACCACGTCAACGTTTCGCCCGGCCACCAGGTCAAGGCCGACATATTGCCAGCCCATGCCCTCGACCAGCGGGCGATACGTGCCATTGACGTTTAGGCTGCCCACGTCTAGCGCCTGACCGCCGCACAATTGCGCCCGGTTCAGGGCTGTTTGCATCGCCTCCATTGCTCCCCAGTGCATTACTTCCGCACCTGCCGGGCAATGTAGGCGTCGAAGGCGGCGAAAATCTTGGCCTGGCGCATGGTCATGATCATGGTCGTTGTCCGCCAGCGTCCCCGATGAATCATAGCCTGAAAAATTGGATGCTGAACCCACATGCCGTAGGGCGTGCGGTTGTTGAATACGTCTCCGATAATCTGCCCCTTTCCGCCCGATACCTTGCGCTCCCATTCGTTTCGCAGTCTATAGGTGCGCTTGTACTTCTGCTTCGGCAAAGGCGGCGGGTAGACCCTGGCGTCTTTCAACAATTGCGCCGTGGCGTCATTCATGGGCGGACGCATGTCGATACCCCGCATTTTCTTCAGTGCGTGTTGCACGTCGGCCATGCCATCTGTCTGCACGGTAATCATTGCGTCACCGTGGTGAAGACGAATTGCAATCCTTCTTCGTCGGGATTGCCGGTAATCGACTGGTATCTATCGCTTTCGGCGTAGGCGATGCGGGCATCTCCGCCGCTGACGCTCAGCCGCTTGGCGTTGCCGTCCGCCCCGGCGAACCATGCCGCCAGAATGTCGGCCATCTCCCATATCTGCTGCTCGTTCTCGCCCAGCAGAATCAGTCGCCAAATCCAGGCCCGTTCGTTGCGGCCAACCCGGCCCGACAATTGCAGGCCGGACAGTAGCAACGAGCACGACGGCGATATAAAATTTGGCTCGCCCCAGCGCGGCCAGCCCCGATACACATTGACGCCGTATGCCGTCAACATGCTTTCGAGTTCAGTCACCAGGGCCGCGCCAATGTCATCGACTGTCGCCGTCATGCTCGCCGCTCCAATCTGATTCGTGCCACGTCGGCATCGCCGTAGGGCATCTCGCTGATGCTGCCGACACGGTAAAAACTGCTACCAATCTGTATTGCCCAGGCCGCCCGCACCGCCGCTACGTCTGCCGCCGCTATCATCACGTCGATTGTGCCGTCCGGTATTAACCCGGCGGTTATGAGTTGCCGTAGTTCCTGGCTAACTGCTGTGGGCACATAGTTGACGGATGTCGTCGCGCCGCCGTAGTGGGTTATGCCAGGCTCCAATACCTGCCCGGCGCTGTTCATGATGCGATCCGCCGATTTGCGGTAGGTGTAGCCTGTGGGCAATGTCCAGGTCGAGATCGGGCCAATGACGCTCATCGTACGCGCGCCCAGTCGGATTTGCGCCAAACGGAAACCACGATAGGCGTCGACGATCATGACACAATGCCGCTGTCGCTCACGGTATAGTAGAATCCAGACATAGTAGCCGTTGCCATTGTCATGGCCCCGTCCACCGCTGCGCCGTCGGCGTCGATGCTAGACTCCCACGCTTCTGCCTGTTTGCGTAGCGCCTCCGCCGTCTGTGTGAAATCTTCGGCGTAGTCGGCAAAGCGTACTGACCGGGCGGCGCTAGCATACTGATTCGACAGGATGCGTAGGACGGGAGCAACCGCCGACCGCCAGGTTCCCCCGGCGGCCAATGCGGTGGTGATGAAGACAGCCAACTCCTCATCTGTGAAATTGCTGCCGTCTGGCCGGACGCCCGCGCCAGTGCTATTTGACGTGTCGCCAATCGCCAACCTGACCTTAGCCAGGTCGGTGCTTAGGGCCGTGCCGCTGTAGGTGAAAGTCATTTCGCTTTCGGGCGGGGCGCTGCCGCCGGGGTCGTGGTGACGCTGGCCGCCAAAATCGCTTCCATCTGGTCGGCGATGGCTTCATAACGCAACGCTCGTTCGATGTCAGGGTCTTTCGATGTGGGCCACGCTGCCAGCGTCGGGACGTTATGCCGCTGGCTCAGGTCAAGAACGGCGGCCATGATGCGGGCTAATGCGTCGGTTTCACGTATTGCAATTGTTACTCGTGCGGCCATCTATCACCAGCCTTAGCTATTGTCATAGCTTGAGAGGCAGTTCCACTTTGCGCCAGTCCAGAACAGGGTCAGCGTGTCGCCAGCGCCCATGACGACGTTGGCTTTGCATTCCACCGTTCCGCCTGTGCCGTCAATGGTAATGGCGTCAGAGGCATTGGCATTACGCAGGATGACAACACGACCGACCACGGTTCCCGCCGCAATCGGCGTAGTTGTAGACGTGGTGACAGCGCCGCCACTCGTGAGCGGCTGGTAACTGCCTGTCGGCGTGATGATCGCTCCCGCAGTGACACTAATAGCCGTTTGCGCTGTTATGTCAAGCCAGTCGTCAATGGTAATGTCGCCCGTGATGTCGCCAGCGACAGCGCCCGCCACCGTCAGCGCGCCGTCCACGGTGGTGGCCCCGCCGATGTCCAGATCGCCGTTTACGGTGGCGTCATTGCGTACAGTCAGGGCCGTCACAACCAATTCGTTTACGCCCGCACCGGCCACCTGTTCATCGAGCGGCGCTGGCTGCACGGGTGCGGGGGGCACACATGCAGCCAGCATCGCAACGACTAGCAGAATGGCGATGAAGAGCGTGTACTTGTTAGCTCTTTTCATCGTGCCGATTCCTACGAAATGGACGGTACAGTGTAGGTTCCGCCAATGCCGAGTTCCAGGGCCACGCCGTTCAGGCGATTGCCGACGCCGAAACCGAAATGGGCTTCGTAGCGGGACTCTGTGAACGGGTAGAGGTCGGAAGTCTGGACAAGTTGCAGGCCGACGCCCATACCGGTATAGGACGGGTGACGCCGCATGATCAGGGGCTTGGGCGCATCCAGGTGAATGCCGATGATGTAGTTCGCCGGAATCCAGCGCCACTCGGACACCCACACACCGGCGCCAGCATGGCGACCGATGACGCGCCCAGGCGTCGAGGCGGGCAGGCCATCGGGCACGCTGATCACGCTGCCGGCGATGACGGCCCGGTCAACGACCTCGACGAAGTCGGTCAGGGCACGTGTCTTCGCCGTCTGGGCATTGTTGATCAGACAAACGATGTTGCTGCCGCCGGTCGGCGCACCAAAGTGCTCTTCGAGTTCGTTGCTGATCGTAACGTAGGGGTCGTTAGCGTCGCTGATGTCTGAGGCGGCATAGCCCGATTCGAGATAGTGGGTGTCGGTCGCCTCCGTTTCGCTGCCCAGGACGGGCGGATACACGACGGAATCGCCGTTAGCCAGGCGCTCGATAGTCAGGCTGCCCCAGTGCGGGTCAACGAAAGTGCCAGCGGTCGAATTGAACAATGCCTTGAGGATTTCGGCGCGTACCGTGCTCATGTAAGCACTTTGCACGCCCGTGACATGCCGCTCCAAATCTTGCGATGTCATGTAGCCGAACTCGATCCCATAGCTGGCAATCGAGCGCCCGAAATCTTCCAGGGGGAAGGCGACATCCCAGCCGCCGTAGGTTTTCGCCGTAGCGGTCGGGGCCTGGCCGCCCATGCGGGCGAGGCGTCCGCCGCCGGGCAGCTTGTAGCGCCGCTTGTGGTCTTCGGTGGTCTCTTCCACAAAGACGCTCATGGCCGCTTCCATGTCGGCGTTGAACTGCGCCAATTGCTGATTGACTGCGTCGTAGACGACGGACTGACCGAGCGTACTCAGGAATACACGCTCATGGTCATTCACGCCCAACGCGCCGTAGATATTGCTCATGATGTGTTACTCCTAGCTCGCAGCGGCCAGCGTGCAATCGACAAACAGCACTTTGGTCATGCTGGCGTCGGGGATGGCGGTGACACGGCCCACGATGTTGGTGGTCGCGCCGGTATCGAGCAATGCGCCGGCAGTGTCGCTCAGCGAACACGCAGCGCCATAACTCAGGCTCGACAGGGTGACGCCGTACAGATGCCCGCGTCGCAAAACCGAAATCGCCTGATTAGCTCCGCCGCCGTTGAGGGCGATGCCCCAAACATGCGAGGCTTCGGCGCTGGCGTTTTCGTCAGCCAGGCCGAGCTTGCCAGACGATGCGATCTGATACAGCACCTGCCCGGCGGTAATGGTCACGCCAGCGATGCCGTCGAAGATTTCGGCTTTGTCGGGATAGACCGGGGCCACCTGTGCGGCTGTTACGGTAAGGTCTCCCATAGTAATCTCCTATAGTCGGAGTGGTGTCCCGCTCGGTGCGGGCTGTGTGGATGGCTGGCGCTTGGGCGACTGTGGCGTGCCCGGCGTCGCAGCCTGTGGTCTCAGCTCGTCGGCGTTGTCTGCGATGTACTGCAACTGCTCGACCGGATCGAGCTTGTCAAGCAAGGCGACGATGTGCTTCGGCAGTCCTTTCTTCTGGTTGTCGAGTATCGATGTGACTGCCGTCGCGTAGGCGTCGAATTTGCCGACAAGCGATTCACGCTCCGCCGCCAGGGCGTCACGTTCTGCCTGCCGCTTCTCCGCCAACTCCTGCCACTTTGCCTGTTCTTTCATGCGCTGTTCGTCGGCCATCGCCGCTTCACGCTGGCGATGTTCGTCTGCCGCTTTCAATGACTTGAGTTCGGTGCGGTATTTGGCCGCCTCCGCCCGCAAGGTCTTGACATACTCGGCGTCAAACGTTTGGCCTTCTTGCAGTTCCGGCTCCTGGCCGTTTGCGGCTGGCTCCTGGCTCACCGCACTGGTTATTCCATCTGTCACAGCATACCTCCAGGGTATCGATGCTAATGTCGTATTATGTAATCTAGTCTAACACTGCCGTTCTTTCGTGTCAAGCATCGTTTTTGCCAAACACTATCGATATTCAATCCGGCAGCGGCAACGGGTTAGACAGTCTCTCGATCCAACGCGGGCCAGTTCGCCTATCGTTACCCAGCCGCGCGCCGTTTCAGCCAAACAACCCTCGCAGTGTCTGGCGGTCGGCTCCAGAATGTTGCGCTCCTCGGTTTTGCCACGTAATGACTGCTCGCGCCGCTCGGCCTCGTGATAGGTGGCGCGCCCCGCCTCGGAGTACATATTCGCCCGCCGCAAAAAGAACCCGTCCAACCTTTGTTCACCGCTGGCAATCTGGCGAGCGAAATTGTCCAGATACGCATATTGTTTCTGCACCTCAGCGCCTACGCGCCCGTAGTCAGCAGGCGTCATCTGCGCCCAACCACCCTTCGCCAGAGCGGCGCTAGCCAGATGGGTGTTTTTGATCTCCTTCATCATACCGACCTGCCAATCGGCTAATGACAATTTGCCAGATTGTAACTGACCAGAAAACGTGCGCATACGCAGTTGGCTATCCCGCAGCGCCTTGTCCAACTCCGCTCGCACCGCTGCATTTGAAACGAAACGCCCGCGCCCGTCTATGTAGCGATAGGCACGCTCGTTGAAACGGTAAACGGTGTAGGCTGCTGCTGCTGCCAGCAACAGACCCCGGCGATCTTTCTGGGGAGCGGCATCCAGATAGGTGACGTTGCCAAACTCGTCGTATTGCTGGCCCGACGGGTCAACGGTGTAACTAGCCGGTCGTTTCGTCATCGTATGGCCGTGCGTTTAGCAATGCGTTCAATCGCCGTGATCCGTATTTGCGTGCCCAGGTCTGGGCGTCCTCGATATCCTGCGGATGGATGGCCGCAAGGGCGGCAATGTCATCCTCGGTCAAGGGCAGGGCGTCGCCTATGCGCGGCGGCGGTGTGCGCTTGCGGGTCGTGTCGGCGCTATTGCGTGACGCCACTGACCACCTCGCCCATCAAAAATGCAGCCGCCTGCTCCTCGTCGAAACCGGCAGCCAGCGCCGCGCTGTAAACGTCCGCCCCGGCATTGACCAACAGGCCCATGATTTCGGCCCGCATTTTCAGCTCTGCCAGTTCCTCATCCTGCCCACGTGGCAGTACGGGACGATTGCCGATCTGATGCTTCAGCGCTCCGGCCCCGTAGCTGTCGAGCGAGAACCCGGCAAACTCCGGGCCATAGCCACGGATGCCGCCAATGGCGACGGCCATATTTTGCGCTCGCACTAGCCGGTCGTCAAAATTCGCCCGCACCGACTGGATTTTGCTAATGAGCGGCGAGTAGGCCGTACGCAGCGCCGCCCCGCTCATGCCGCTGCGCATGTCCCGACTAAATTGGAGTTCCGGCAGAAGCTCTTTGATTTGCTCGATGTCGGTGGCCAGACTGACCACGGCGTCGTCGATGCTCATGTCGAAAACAAGCGGCGTCAAGTCAGATTCGCCCGGCGGCTTGGGCAGGTAAACAATGGGCACGCTGTTGTCACTTGTCGCCCAGACCAGATCGCCCGCCCGCACGCCCTGCGCTTTCAGCGGCGGATTCAGCTCTTTTGCCAACTGGTCATTAATGACACTAGCCTTCGCCGATGTCTCGTCAATCAGGCGCACGACCTGCTGAAATCCCACCGTACCCCAGCCGATGCCAGCGTCGACGAACGGGATGTGAACGACGGGTACGAAATCGTAGGGCGCAAACCATTCCGCCACGCCCCGCCCGTCGTACAAATTGCCGGGATAGGCGAACGGTACATTGTTCTTGAACGTTTGGAACCGCACGCCAGACCCTTGGCCATGTACGGATGGGTGCTCGATGATCTCTTTGTAGGTGTAGTTGACGTTGTTCTCACTGGTCACATATTCAAACACGATGCGCTTGATATTGCCGTTGTCATCCCATTCGCAATCGGCCACCGTGCCCGGCCAGGCCGCCTGCAAGTAGACCTTTTTCGTGGTCGGGTTGTCCACGACCTTGAGAATGGCGTCGCCTAGCGAAGCGCCGTGCAACGTGACAACCTGGCGCTTTGCACCCCAGTTTGACCACTCCCAAACCTGAGCAATAGCCGGGCGCAGGCGCTCATTATCGGTAACGATTGGTAACGCCGTCGGCGTCTCGTCACCGTCCCCAGCGGCAATGTCCAACACGCCGCCCCATATATTGGCCTGCCAGAAGTCAACATAGGCCCCTAGCGGATTCCGCAAGCCTCTTGTCTTGGCATACAGGCGATGATTAGCCGGGTAGCTCGCCAGGTATATGGTCAGGTTGTCGTATGCAGTATTCTGGTATAGCGACCACAGCCGATCATAGCGAGACACACGACCGGCGGTGAAAGACGAACCGCCCGTCGCCATGTCGGGATTCAAAAATGCACGGTATGCTGACATAATGCGGGTTCCTAGTGAGGTCATGATTGGATTCCGGCGTAGTCAAGAAAGGCGTCTGGCACGCGCCCCATCGATACAGGGCCGCCATAGTTTAACATAAGATCGGTCGCCGCCCACACCATAGCGTCAAGTCGGTTTGGACTGGGGTCGCCCGGCATCCAGAGACACAGTTCATCTTCGAGCGCCGGGAAGCTACCGACATGGTGCGCCCGGCTCTGCTCGTAGATTGCGGCGATTGGCTCCGCCCGCACATATTTGCCCCGGCTGGCGTGGACTAGCTGCACGTTGACGGTTGGGTCGATTGTGGCAATGGTCAGGCTCACCATTTCGCCGCCGTTGTTCTTCTCGGCGATGATTGCGTCGGCGCGCAGGCGATGATACAGCACCACCGCCGCCCGTGCCCAGCCGTCGGGCGATGCTTGCAGGCTCTCATCCGCCAGCACGTAAAACTGATCGCCATTGCGCCCGGCGGCCACGATCCCGGCCTCGTCGCCCGTGGCCGATGCCGACGGGTCGAGGCCGATGACCAGTCGCTCGCACTCCGGCGCTTGAATCAGGCGACCGCTCTCTATCATCGCTCGCGTCCATAGCGCCCCCGGCGCTTCGTCGATGTCCTCGGCCAGAATCTCTTGACGGTATGCCAGCGCCGTCATGTCGTTGGAGATTTCGGCCAATGCCTCGCGACTGATGTACGGGTTATCGGCGCTCTTGAATGTAAACGTCGCCCAGCGCCCGCTATCATCGGCTTCCGCCCGCTTGAACATCTTAGCGGCATGTTGCGGGTCACGCGCCTTCGATGCCGAACGGCTGCGGAGGCTGGGCGGCGTGTAGATAAAAACGGCGTCGCCGTCGTTGTCCAGCAGCATCGGCGCGCCCACCGTATTCCAGGCTTCCTCATCCATCAATTGCCACTCGT
>CAZBOT010000022.1:0-27940 GCA_964493575.1 uncultured Candidatus Saccharibacteria bacterium
TGCCGTCCTCGCTGACCTCGACCCACTCATCGTCCGGCGACCAGTTCTTCGCCATCTCCTTCGCGTAGACGACGGGATCACCCTCGCGGGCGAGCGCGTGAACCTGATCCTCCAGCCGCTCCAGGTTCTCGATGACCTCGTGCTCCAGCTTGTGGTACTCCTCGACCCGCGCGGGCAGTCCACGCTTCTCGATGGCGTAGAGCGCGTCCATCGTGGCCCGCTCGAACTCCACGACGCCGGCGAGATCGGGCTGGTTGGCGAGCGTCGAGTCGTACACGTCGCTGATGCGACGGGTGAGGATCACGTCCTCCAGCGCGTACGGCTCCATGATCTCCATCGGCACGTCGGAGTAGTTCGGCTCGATGATCTCCTGGCCGGACTCCTTCGCCGCCTTCGCGCGCCGACGACGCTCCTCGGTCAGGAACGCCTTGACCTTCTTCTGGTCAGCGTCGGCGTCCTCCCCGAACAACTCGCGGGCGACCGCCTTGAGGGCAACCGAGCGACGCTCGTTGACCGCGTGCGCGACGAGCATGGAGTCGTGCCAGCAGCCGTCGCCAGGGATGTCGAATCCGGCGGTGTCAGCGAACGCCCTATCGAACTTACTATTATGCGCTCGGATGCCCTCCGGGTCGGCCTTCGCCTTGTCGAACCACGCCTGAACGAGGGCACGCTGTGGCGTGTCACCGTCAGAAGGCTTGTACTGGATCGCATCGGCGGTCGTGCCGTCGTAGAAGATCCAGAGGAACGCCTCGTGGGCCTGCGACCAGGGCTGAAGCCCGGTCGTCTCGCAATCGAAGTCAATCATCTGTGGTAAGTCCTGCCTTCTGTAGTGCGTTGTCGATCTGCGCCTGGCGGCGCGATCCCAGATGCGGCTTCACCATCCGCATGAACGCCGCGGCGGCGGCCTTCCCGCTGATGCCCCACTGGTAGTGAGGCTGGCGCGTCTCGTCGTACTTGTACGGCCCATAGACGCGCCCTCCTGCAATGCTCTGAGCCTTCTTCACCGTCTCCAGGTCCACTGATGCGGCGCGTACCGTGAGACGAACGTAGGGCTTCCTGTTCCCTCGTGCTGCCTCGATGTGGCAGAAGAACGTACCCTCACCCTCTAGCCACCCAGCGAGCCAACCCATGTTGTAGTCGTCGGTCATTCGGTGAAGACTACGCTGCCTCCTGACAGTCCTCGATTCCGAACGCCTCGAAGATGCTCGGGTCGTACTTGAACCACTCCTGAACCGTGTTCAGGTGAATGAACTTGGCGTGGAGTGCGGCCTCGTCCGCCATCGTTCCAGGGATCTTGGCGAACAGCGCAAGGATGCGGCCGTTGCAGGTCTGAATCTCCCGCAAGCGAGCCTCCGGGTTGGTCGAGTAGCCGATCTTGAACAGCGGCTTGTCGCCCTCGACCTCACCGATGAGGTACACGTACCCCTGTCGACCCTGGCGAGCCCCGCGACGATCACGAAGCACGCCGAGAGCGGCTTCCACCTCCTCGTCGCGGTCGATCCTATCACGCTGGCCCTGATGACCAGCACTCTTGAGCGCGGGCGTCGCGGGGGATGCTGTGCGCTGCGAGTTGATGTAGTCGCAGTAGTCCTGGGCGGCCTCCTCGGCGGTCGCGCGGTTTGGTCCACGCCAAGAATGTCCCGCCTTGGACAGCTTTCCGCCATAGACCTGTGCGTTGTAGTAGACGCGGGTGCGGCCATTAGGTGTCTGACGGTTGATGTGATCGAACCCGCTCTTACGCTTCGGGTTGCGGATGTCCTCGATGGTGAGGGGTGGCAGCTTACCCTGCTGCCGCAGCTTCTCCCGGTTGCGGAAGCACGGTACGCACATGGCCCACTGGCCCGTGGCGTTGCGAGGGCTGTTCGGCTTCGAGTAGTACGCGGCAGCCTGCACGTCGGTGTGGCCGCACGAGCATGCGATCTTCGGCAGCTTGCTCAGCTTCTTCTGGCCCTCGGCGCGGGACATGTAGGTGAGGCCGGTCGGACGCGGCATCAGATCGTCACCAGGAGGTCCATGACGCGGTCGCGGAGGTCGTCCAGCGAGCCGTCGTTGTTGATTGTGTGGGTAACGAGGTCACGCGGCAGCGGCGTCTCGGACGAGTGGCCGTCAGACTCCAGTCCCGGTCGCACAACCTCAAGGACCGTGCCGCCAAGCGCAAGGACGCGCCGAGCCTCGTTGGGGTAGCGCACGTCAGTGACGCACAGCGTCTCGACGCCTGGGTAGCGCGCCTCCAGAAGCTCGTCGTAGCGGTCGCTCTTGTCCTCAGCGTCGTACTGGGCCGTCGAGGGGAGCACCTGGTCGATCCAGAACGCGCCCCCGAACACCTTGCGCGCTTCCCCGCCAAACCACTGGAGGTACTGACGGCCCGTGAACTTAGTCACGACCTCGCCAGCGGTCCAGATGTCCGCCGTGGAGTTGTACGTGGGAGGGAGCTTCGCCACGCTGAACAGCCAGGACTCCTTCGCCTCGTCCATGAGCGCGATGCTCTCCTCGTCCGTGGAATCCACATAGCCCAAGGCACGCGCCGCCATGATCTTCAGCTTGTCCGCGAACGCCGCACGAGCGACGTTAGGCTGGAGTTCGCTGATGATGAGGTAGGTGGTGTCCTTACCGGAGCGCTTGAACCCGTTGATGCCAATGAGCTTCACTTGCTGCGGACCTCCAGTGGGATGTCTCCCAGGTTGCTTGGGAGGCTGCCCTGGCTCTCCAGCCAGGTCTGGTCAACCTCGAACTCGTGGTAGTGGATGCTGCCCTGGTTCTCGATGGAACGCATGACCTCACCGATGGTCAGCGAGTGACCCTCTAAGGACAAGCGGCCGTTGCGGTAGAGGCCCGCCCAGTCGTCGCCGTGGACGTACGTGACGTGCATCAGGCGATCTGCGTGAGCATAGGCTGTCCGAAAGACTCGCTGTACTCGAAGGCGCTGCGGCCCAGGCCCGTGATCGTGTTGAACTCCAGCGACGCGCCCGCCGAGGCGTCCCAGCCCTCCAGGAAGATGCCGCCGACGCAGTTGGGCATCGAGCAGATCACCAGGTCCCGCTCCAGGAAGGTGCCGGCCATCTGGTGGATGCGCGTCGCCGTGCCGTCCGGGGAATCGAAGACCTGCTCGCGCGTCTCCGGGTCGTCCAGTTCGGCAGGGCTGACGATGTTGTAGCCCTTCTCTCGGAGCACACCCGCCACGCGGTCGAACTCCGGGAAGTTGAAGAACGGCTTGTTGCGCATGGGGCCGCCGAGGTAGTAGAACGGCTTGTCGGGATCTCCGGATGCCTCACACGCGCGCAACACGCCGAGCAGCCATGACCACATGGTGGGCTTGATGGTGTCCTCCTTCTCGATCAGTGTCAGTACGTCGTAGATGTCCAGCTGGGTCACAGGCCGAGTCCGCCGTGGTCGTCCAGCTGGTCGCTCGGCAACCGCCAGCGGTTGCCAGTCGAGCCGCGCTGCGTTGCCTCGGAGGCCAGCTTCTTCACCTTGCCGTCCTTGGCCAGCTTATTCATGACCTTGCGCACCTTGTCCTCCTTCTCATCCGCGAGTTCCGACAGCTGTCGGGTGCTCAGCGGCTCGTCGGAGTGCTCACGCAGCAGGGCCATGAACTGGTCCTCCAGGTCGCCCATCGGCACCCAGCGGTACCACCACGCCTCGGGGTCCCACTCCATCGTGACCGGGTTCGGGGCCTTACCGTGACGCGACTTCGACCACAGCAGTTCACGCTGTTCACCACCCTTAGTGGACTCGAAGTTCTCCATCACGGTAACCACGCCCTCCAGCACGGTCGAGCCACGGGCGGCGGACATCTTGTCGTCTTCGCCCGCGCCGCCCTTCTTCTCGTGGTGGGCCGCCCACACGCCGCAGTTGAAGTCCGTCGCCAACGCCACGAGGGCGTCCACGACGACGTTCATCTCCGTGGCCGAGTTCTCCTCGCCGGACCACAGCGAGCGGAACGGCTCGATGAACACCATGTCGGGCTGCCACTCCTCGACGCCTGCGCGGAGTTCACCCAGCTTCTGCTCGTCGTCCAGCTTGAGGCCCGAGTAACCGCCCTCGCCCCAGATGAGCACGTTCTCCTTCGCGAGGTCGCGCTGCTCGTCGGTGAGGTAGCCCTCGGCGTGGAGCATGATCCCGATCTGTCGGTGAAACAGTCCGGCCGCTCCTTCGTTCTCCACGATGAGGATGCGCAGCGGCTCGTCCGGCGCGAGCAGGGCGTTGCCGTCCTGGTCGGTCCAGCCGTCGAACATCGGCAGTCCCGCGCCCCACCGCAGCATGCGGTTGAGATTCATCACGGTCTTGCCCTTGCCCGCGCGTCCCACAGTGACGTTGAGGCCACCGCGCACGCACATGTACGGGTGGATCAGCACGGGCGGGACCTCAATGTCGGCCGCGAGGTAGTCCCCGAGCGTTCGGATCAGCGGCTTGAACGTCTCCTTAGGCGCGCTGTCCGACGCCTTGGCCTTCGCGCGCGCGAAGATGCGCTTCCGCTTCTCGGGGTCCTCGACCGTCGCGAGGTACTCGATGAACGCCTTGACGGCGTCGTGCT
The DNA here is from genome assembly GCA_964493575.1 of uncultured Candidatus Saccharibacteria bacterium. Taxonomy (GTDB): domain Bacteria; phylum Patescibacteriota; class Doudnabacteria; order UBA920; family UBA920; genus UBA920. The sequence continues at coordinate 4,535 of CAZBOT010000022.1, forward strand.
CAGCCATTAGCGGTTGGCGCGGCGGCAGGCGTCGCAGAGCACGCCGTACTGCATCGGAATGATGATCTTCCCACTGCGGCGCAGGAAGTCGTGCGTGCGCTGGAACTCGTAGCCCGTGGACTTGGTCACGAGAGTGCTGCACGCCATGCAGTTGTCCTGGAGGTTCCGGAAGTCCACACGCTTGACCGCGCGCTCCTCCCACCGAACCGTCGCCTGGTCGAACTCATACAGCTTCGCCTTGTAGGCGCGGTGGAAGGCGTTGACCGCGTGGCCGCGCGCCGAGAACGTGCGGAAGCGAGTGCCGTCCCAGATCGCCCACACGGGCTGCGTCTCGTCCGGCCGGTTCGGGTCGAAGTCCTCGAACGAATCCTTGATGTTCTGCTGAGTGGTGAGTGCTATCGGAATCAACTCCTGGGATGTGCAATACGGCAGTCGGGATGGGTGAACGGGATGACGACCGGGTCGTCGCAGCCCGTGGAAGTGTACTGACCTCGCTCGGCGTTCGCATGGATGCGGCGAACCTCAGAGTGAGCCAGTCCCGGGTCGAACAGATCGTCGTTGACGTTGCACATGATCTCCAACGCCTCGTCACTGTCGTACTGCTCGCAGTTGGTCAGGCACTTCGCGAGCATGAACATGGTGAGGTTCTGGTGACCGTACGGGATGATGCCGGCATCACCACTGAGGACGTGCTCGGCGCAGATGTGCAGCGTCTTCTGCGTCCCGAACTCCGTCCGCTCACCGCGCTGCTCGGGTGGCGTGATGAGTAAGAACTTCGCTCGCTGATGCCACTTCGCCGGGTCGTTGCGGCACTCCCACGCCTCCTCGATGAACTGGTCGATCGTCGGCATCTGCGTGCCCTCAACGTCCAACGACGAGCCGAGAATGGGCCGCTCGCTGCCGTGGTACGGTAGGTTGATGTAGTTGCCCAGCTTCACCCGCGCGAAGTCGTGGTTCTTCGGGAAGACCTCGACCTGCGGCATGTCCAGGTCGGTGAGGATCGACCTCATCACGCCCATCGGAACCCAAGCCTCGATGGGCTCACGGAAGAACACCCACACGTGGGCGTTGCCCGAGCGCGAGCGCTCGACCCACGACGTGCCCGGCAGTATGTCCTGCATGTCGCGGGCGGCGTCGAAGTCCGGCGAGTCCAGGTCGATGGCGGCGAACGTCACCGTGTTATCGGGACGCAGGGGCGCGATGCCGATGCCGGGACCACGGCCCTGCAGATGGTCGATCCAGTCCTCGGGTCGCGGGGGACGCTTGATCCACCGGCCCTTGCCCGTGCCGAACGCCGAGTCGAGCCCGTCGAACAGCGCGGCGAACCGCTTCCAGTCCTCGTAGACGTTCACAGTCCGGTGAACACCCACTCACTCGCACCGTCAGAGTCGTACGAGATGACACCGACGCCTTCTCCGTTCGAGTCCACCAGTTGTATACACATCGGGATGATCTCTGCCTGCGGCGGCATGAGTGCGTTGTTGAGGTAGTTCAGGAGGCCCTGGATGGCGTGGAGGTTCTGGACGGTCAGCATCAGACGCCCTTCAGGGTCGCGTAGAGCGCGGCCATCCAGAGGCCCAGCCCGACGCCCGCGCCGGTCCACACGCCGTCCGTCTGGCCGACGATGAACGTGAGCACTGTCACAACCACCGCGAAGGCGACGGCGGCCCAGGTGAGGAACGGGACGATGGACTGGTCAGGAAGCACGCTCAGCCTCCTGACGCTTGGCCGCGCGCTGGAGGAAGGCGTGCCGGACAGGGCGTGGCATGATGCCCTTGAAGGCGCGCTGCATGGCGCGATCCCAGGCGGCGACGCGCTGCAGGGCGGCCTCGGCCTCCCGGTTCTGCTCGACCTGACGCTGGAGCGCTCGGGCGCGGCTGATCTGGTCCAGATCGGCGGCCATCCGAGGGTCGATGGCAGGGTTCTCGGTCATGAAGATGCGGCCTCCTTCCTTCGGGCGCGCTGGAGGATCTCCCGGCGGCGCGCTCGCAGCGGCTTGATGTTCTCGTCGTACTCCGTCTCCTGCTGCTCCGGCGGGAGCGCGAGACGGGCGTCGATGTAGGCGACAATGCGCCTATCCTCGGCGTTCAGGTCAAGATCGTCGTACATGATGAAGATGATGTGGAGGGCGAGGCGGAAAGCCCCGCCCTCCAAGCATCACACGTCCAGTCCGCCCTCGGCGTCCGGGGCGACGCGCTTGTCCTGCGCGGCCGACTCGTCGTTGGTGGCGACGCGGCCCGCGTTGGCGGCGAGCGCCAGCTGCACGGCCATGTCCTTCTCCTCCGGGGTCGTCTGGCGACCCTTCTTGACTGCGACGACGTAGGCCGTGTTGCGTCCGAACGTCTTCTCCGTGGTGGAGAACTGGAACGAGAGGTCCCACCACGCCTTGTTGCGCAGCAGCGACTTCTTGAGGGTCTGCAGCTTGTCGTGCGCCGACTTGGTCGAGCGCAGGAACGAGATGCGGACGGGGAACGGCTCGGGGTCCTCGTCGTCGCCCTCGATGCCCGGGGGCAGGACGAGGCCCGTGTAGTTGTACGTCGTGGAGATGAGCGGTCCCTTGCCCCACTCGATCTCGCCGGCGTTGACGCGCTTCTTGTACTGCTCCTCCGCGTCCGGGTGCTCATCGAACGGCGTGCCGACGAACTCCTCGCCCACGATGTCCGACCAGGACTCAGGGATGAGGGGCTGGCTGATCGCCACGAAGTAGCGGCCGTCCTTGTGCGAGGCCGAGCGGCCGCGCTGGGGGTGAGCGACGATGAACTCGATGCTCGTGCCGTAGGACTCCTCGGTGAGGGTGTTGTAGAAGTCGCCCGCCTCGGCGTCTCCTGCCTTGACCTCAGCGGTCAGAGCCTGGCAGACCTTGAGGATGGGCGTCTGGAACGAGGTGTCATCGAACTCCTCGTCCTGCTGGCGCATGAGCGCCTCGACCTCGGCCGACTGAGCGACGGCCACATCGGTGCTGGTGATGATTGAACTCCTTGTGTGGTTGGAACTAGGTGGCTTGGCAGCCAGGGATGGACTGCACGCCGCGAGGAACTCTAGCAGTTCCTCGCGGCGCGCGTGGTCACGCTCCCCGTGTCAAGCGATCAGCCACCCTTCTGGCGGGTGATCTGGATGTATCTACGCTTGTAGTAGTCGAGGCCAGGCGGCAAGTCCTCGCCCTGCTCCTCGGCGTCTCGGACGATCTCGTTGATGCGCGCGCCGACGAACTTCGGCTCGGTCATCACGTCGCCCATCTGGTTCGCCTCGAAGAAGGCACGCGCCTGATCCGAGTCCACGACCCGACCGTACGTCGTGGCCTTGGCGTGGAAGCTGACCTTGCCCCAGGGCGGTCCGAGATCGACGTTGTTCAGACGCTCCATCGGACCTTCCGCCAGCGTCTCGTGAACCTCGGCCTCGGCCTCGCGGTACTCCTCCTCAGCACGCGACAAGGCAGCCTTCGCCTCGTCGCGCGCCTCGCGGAGTTCCATAAGGCGTCGCAGGCTCTCGATGGCCTCCTGGGAGATCACTGAACTACTGGGACTTCGAGTAGTTGAACGGCTTGAGGACCATCAGCGCGACCGACGCCCCGAGGGCCGTGCCGTAGCTGATGCCGGTGACCTTCGCTCCGCACGCGGCGGCGATGCCCACGACGCCGACGTTCCAGCCGAACAGCACCAGCAGTGCCAACAGCATGACGAGGGCGATGACGAGCACGACGACTCCGAGGACGGGCATCAGATGACACCCGCCACGGCGAGGCCAGCGAGGACGATGCCCGCGAGGAGCGCGAACAACACGGCGTAGACCGCGACCACACCAGCCGCCATCTTGGCGAAGGTGCGGAAGGGGTTGTCGAACGGGTCGGTCACTTGGTGTGAACCTCCTTACTAGATGTGCGTGGGTACAACATTGTGAGAGCCGCAGTCTATGCACTCCAAGACTTCACCGCTTCCGTGGTGACCAGAGCGCAGCTGTAGGTTCTCTATACGGTTGTCTGTCTTATCACCGTTCAGATGGTGGACAGTTTCTGTCGGAAGAAGGGGTCGGCCCAAGTGGTGAGCCATCACCAGCCGGTGCTCGAACACGTCTCCGCGCGGAGACATGGCCTTACCGATTTCATCGTCGCTACGCACACGCAGCACGATGTACCCGGCCGGATGCATTCGCTTACCTCCCTTCCAGTTCCGATGACTCTCCCCTGTGGCATAGTCCCGCTTCCGCGCAGGAAGACCGTGCTTCCTTCGATAGCGGTGGAGAGCAGAGGTAGACAGCCCGTACTCACTTACGATCAGATCCATCGGGACTCCATCGTAGTAAGCGCGGGCTGCACTAGCTAGCTTCTCAGGAGGATGCCAAGCCATACTGCTCCTGAATCGCGTCCTTGGCGAGCACCGAGCGGACGATGCTCTCCTTGAGACGGTTGATGGGCTGCACCCGTGAAGATGCAACGGTGTCAGTCGCCATAGGGATGTACACTACCACCTGTGATGACTGGCCGAGGCGGTCCTCCCGTGCCTCGGCCTGCTCGTTGACGTCGGGCACGAAGTCCCGGCTGACGAAGTACATCAGGTGCGCCGCCGTCAAGGTGATGCCCTGGTACATGGCGGCGATGGTGCCTACGATCACGTCGATCTCGCCGCGCTGGAAGGCGTCCTCGATCTCCGTACGCTCCTGAGGGTCGATGTCGCCGTTGTACACGGCCACCTTCTTCCCCTGCTTCTCCAGGCGAGCCTTGAGCAAGTCGCACGTGCCCTTGTACTGGGTGAACACGACCCACTGGTTGTCGCCGGCATCCTCGACCCGCTCCTCGATGTCATCGAGGACGGCTGAGTCGTCCGGGCCGCCCAGGAGCGCAGGCGACTCGATGATCTGACGACAGCGGACCATCCGGCTCGCACCGTTCTTGATCTGCAGCAGGTCGTTGGCGTTGATCTCCTCGCCATCGGCCAACCGCTGGATGATCGACTTCGCGTCCGCGTCGCCCTCCTCAGCGGCCTTCTGCACATCGAGCCACATCGCCGTCTCAGCCTCCTCGTACAGCTTGCGCTGCCCGGGGTTGAGATCCACAGGGAAGTAGATCCGCTTGCGGCCCTTGAGCCCGAGGATCTTGGCGGTGCGGCGGATGAGCTTGCCCGTGAGTAGGTAGCGCAGGCCGTCCGCGTTCTTGACGCCGGTGACGACCTTGCGGTTGAAGTGGTCCTCCCAGTAGTCCACGTACATCTCGTAGAACGTCCAGAACGCCATCGCTCCGGGAGCGTGCTTCGCTCCGCGCTCGTGGAACTCATTGGGCCAGAGCCACCGGAGGATGGACCACAGTTCGTCCGGGGAGTTCATCAGGGCCGTGCCCGTCAGCCCGAACATGACCTTGCCCTGGCAGCGCCACAAGCCCTGGGTCTGCTGGGACTTCCGGTTCTTGGCCTTGTGGACCTCATCCGCGATGACCGCGAGCCACTCCGTCTCCTCGAACAGAGGCTCCTTCATGACAGTGACCGTCTTGCGGCCGCCGTTCTTCAGCTGCACCTTCTCCTTCTTGACACGCAGCTGCTCCCAGTTGATGATCGTCCAGGCGTCCTCCGAGATCGCCTGCTCCAGCTGCTTCCTCCGCTTCGCTGGGGACGCTCCGTCGATGATGTAGCAGGGCGTGTCCTCCGGCAGCCAACGGGCGATCTCTCGCTTCCAGCCGCCCTTGACGGAGTTTGGCGCGATAACCAGCTTCGGCCCCTCCCAGCGGGTGTCCCCGTCCGGGAAGACGTTACGCTCGACCCACTCCTCGACGGCGGTGATGGCCTGGAGTGTCTTGCCCAGACCCATATCGTCACCGAGGATAGCTCGCCCGTCTCCGCTGACCATAGCCTCCACACCAGCGCGCTGGTATGGCAACAGCCCGTTGAAGGGCTCGCCGTTGACCTCCTCTGGCTGCCAAGGGCAGCGCCGGGTCGCCCACGCGACTTCGAGGTCAGCATCCGCAGGCATCTCAGCCAGGAGGGCCTGCTCGCGCTGGGTCTTGGACTGGATGAGCCAGTCCATGAAGTCCTGGTCAACCTCGGGGAGGATGGTCTTCAGGACGCGCTCGGCCACGTCGGGCTCGGCCGGGACGGACCAGACCTTCGCCTCAGGATTCCAGCGACGGCCCGGGACTTCCTTGATCTTCATCAGGGAGTCCTGGAACTCGCCGCCGCGACAAGACGACAGGTCGAGTTCCAGGGAGTCCCCGTTCTTCACCAGGACAGGAGGCATGTCAGTTGCGGTCGAGCCAGCGCTCCAGCGCGGCGAGCGTCATCAGCGGTCGGCCTTCCGGACGATCTCGAATGCCGCGAGGTCGGAGCAGCTGGTGTTCACGTACAGGACGCGATCACCGACACGCGCCACGGGAGGCTCGCCACGCATGGGAGCGACCAGGGCCGGAGGCCCGTAGGTGCCCTCGTTGACGAGGCTCACGTAGTCGTAGCCCTCGTAGGACTCGGACGCCAGGAGGCTGTCCTCGGCCTCGCGGTCGATGACGTACAGAGTGATGTCGAGCACGTCAGACGGAGTAGACCGAGGCGGTGCGCCCCGAGCCAGTACGGATGGTGCCGACCTCGCGGACGAGGCCCTTCCTGACGAGTTCCGCGCGGCGCGTCCGGATGCCGGACGACGACAGGTGGACACCCAGCTGATGCTGAGCGAGCGGGACGAGCGCGATGTCCGAGATCGGCCCACGCTCCTGGATGACGCCGTACACGTCCGCCTGAGACTGCGTCACGGTGACGCCGTTGATGAGGGGCAAGTCGAAGTTCTCCCTTCGAGATGGATCATGATGTAGCGGCCGCCTACACGTTGGCCTCCGAGGAGCACCAACCCAACCAGCCGCTTCCCGGTCGGCCGCTGACGTGGACTGTAGCAGATCCTCGCGTCGGCCGTCAAGTAGCTCTTGTCGCCACGCCCCAGGTCCCTTAGTAAGGGACCTCTGGGGTGATGTGCGAAATCGCAAGTGTCTAAGCCAAGTTTTTGACACACATTCGTACCACGTTCATGGCCCGATCCTGGTTTTCCCCGGAGGCTCGGTGAAACTGTCGGCGGATTCCCACGTCCCACGCGAGCAACAGCAGTGGGACCAGGATGAGGACGAGGTAGAGCTTCAGATGTCCTCCAAGCACTTCTGCTCGCAATCCGCGCAGCAGTTGCAGAGTGAGTCGTAGTCGCCGTTGATGTCCTCCGCGTACGGACAGGTGTGCTCGTCCTCGGCGGGGGCGTCGCAGCCTTGACAGGTGCCGTTCACGCCGTCACCCGAGGCGGGCGGCGTGGGTTGTACGAGGCGGCGCGGGCGAGCACGGCCATGTCGCGCTCGATCTTCGCCAGATCCTCCTGGACGGTCTTCAGCTTCAACGCCTGGCCCGTCTCCGGCCACGTTGCAGCGGCGATGGTGCAGTCCCCGGTGGTGGCCAGGGCGCGCTCCAACTCGGCGTTGCGGGCCATGAGGTTGACGAGTTCGACCTGCTGACTGAGCACCCTCGCGAGCCCCGCGATCTGGAGGCACGCGCGTTCCGCAACCTCGTATGGGTCGCCCTCCATGTTCCTGGGGTCGGCAATGCTCAGAATCTTCGTATCGGTGATGGTCCCTGCTCCTTCTGTCGGTAGTCTGGATAGCACGATGTCTGCCCCTGAGCCCACTACCGCACGGAAGCCCACGAGGAGGAGGAATCCGAGGAAGAAGAAGCCTGGCCTCCCTTGGTACTACGCTACTAGGGCCATCGGTACGGTCTTGATCCTGTTCGGGGTCTTCGTAGATCATACCCCAGAACGAGGTACGATCATCCTCACGGGCGCGGGCCTGCTCGGAATCGACAAGGTCGCGCGCAGCGAGCCGAAGGGGTGAAGTGGAATCATGCCTGAGGAGAACGCGAATGTCAAGGGGATTCCTGAGAAGATCTTGCGGTGGATCGACCGCCACCCGCGTACGGGCTGGTACGTCTCGATCATCGTCACGCTGAACCTCATCGTGTCGGTGGTCGGGTTGTTCCACTGACCATGTAGACTTGGGATAGCTCATGCCCTTCGTCCACCCGATCTACGATCCACGCGATGACCACGACGACGTTCCGCCGATGACCGAGGAGCAGCTGGACTACTTCTCCGAGCAGACGCGCCGTGCGGTCCGCCGCGCCGTCCGCAACTACTCCCGCGGAGCAATGATTGGGTTCCTCATCCTCGTCGGTGGCTTGGGATTCGTGCAGGTGTCGCAGAACCACGAGAACCAGCAGGCCCAGGAGGCTCTGGTTCAGAGCGGTCGCGTCGTGGCGGTGGACGGCTGCAACCGCGACTTCAAGCAGACCGCGCGCATCCGCTCCCTGATGCAGCGGCTGTTGGCCGCCACCGAGGAGGCGTACGATAAGGGTCAGATGACCGCCGATAAGTACGCCCAGGCCCGCGCGTTCTACCAGTCGGAGTTGGACCGTCAGGTGCTGCCGGACTGTCGCAAGGCCGAGCAGGTCCTGTCGAGTGACCCCAGCAAGCCGATCAACCCGCCCACCCCTCTCTACCCGAAGGGATAGCTCAGTGCTCCCTGTCTACATCGTCCTGATGGTCATTGCCATCGCCCTCAGCACCGTCACGCTCATTCCAGCGATCTGTCTTGCTGGGGTTGCAGCCGTGCTGGTAGTGCGCTACGAGCTTCTGCTAGTGGGCCAGAAGTTGGCCGCGATCAAGGTGCCGAGGCCGCGGCTGGAGACGACGACCGTGAAGGCCGCCGTCCCCGCCGATGACGCGCTAGCGGGCTAGCCGCGGATCTCGATCTCGCCCTTGATGCGGTCCACGCGGTACGCGCGGGGCTCGTCGCGGTCGGGGTCGTAGCCCACGAAGCGCACCGAGCCGTCCTTACCCTCCTCGACCTTCTCGGGGCGTAGGCGACGGCGCTCGATGACGTTGCCGTCGCCCTTGGCGTAGCTGAACTCGACGGTCTTCTCGTTGACCGCCGCGAGGCGCAGTAGACCCTCGTTGAAGCTGACCGCGGACGCCCGGACGATCGGCGCGGCGGCGTTGGGGGCGTCGCCTAGCCACTCGTTCAGCGCGTCGCGGACCGTCCGAACCTCGTCCTTCTGGCTGCTACCGAACTGCACGGTAGCCTGGGTGCCGAAGTCGCTCGACACGATGTTGATGCCGCCGCTGCCGTCCGGCTCGACGGTGAAGTTGTCGCCAACGGTGTCCTGCACGGTGATGCTCTGCACGGGGATGATGCTCCTCTCAGTTGTAGCCGATGCTGCGGCGTCGGAAGTCGGCCTCCTCGTGCCGACCAGCGTGCGCCAATAGGCCGATGTTGAAGATCTCGTTCATCGTCCGGTGCGGGACGATGGCGTAGCACTGCTCCAGTAGTGTACCACTTGGAGAAGGCTCCGGGGTGGGGTAGCCGCCGTGGATCGGCCGCCGGGTGGCCCGGAACAGGCGCTCCCAGGCGGCGTCCACGGCCGGGTCGCCGTGGTCGATGAAGTCGCTCACGCGATCAGTTCCAGGCGCTGGATGCCGGCGACCTTGAAGGTCTTGACCAACCCGAGCGGGTGGTCCAGGTCGCTGGCCCGGAGGTAGGGCTCCTCGAAGCCGAGGCCGACGCGGCGCTGCTCGATGCTCACCGGCTTGATCGTGCGCTTGGACTCCTCCCCGGCCACGCTCGTGTAGGTCATCTCCATCGCCCAGCCGTACGTCACGCCCTCCTCTAGGAGGTCGAGGATCTCGGCCTGGCCCACGGCCACACGCAGGGACAGCGGAGACGGCTCGAAGTCGTCCAGTGTGAGGCCCAGCGAGGGGGCGTCCTCGGCCTTGGCCAGCTTCTCGGGGATCGCCCCCGCCATTCGCAGCGCGTGCATGACCGCCGCCTTGGCGTCGGTGCTCTCCGACCACGAGCCGGACGCCGAGCCCCACTCGTCGGCCGGGCGGGTGACCTCGGCTCGGTAGACCTGACGGTCGATGTCCCAAATGAGTGAGAGGTTCACAGCGCGTCGATCTCCTCGTTGGAGAGGCATCCCAGCAGGCGCGTCTCGACGGAGTGACGGCGAAGCTGCCGGATCTCCTCCTCGGTCACGCAGTCCGCCATGTTGCGCTTGATAGACTGCTCGACCTCCTGCTCCTTGACGGCCTTGGCCGCCTTGCTCGTGGCGTGGCTCATATGGCGTGAATCTCTCCGTTCTCGTAGATGTAGTTGGGCGGGTCCTCGGACGGTACGGCGCGGTGCTCCTTCACGAGCCGCCACCGTGAGGCAAGGTCGCGCGCCCAGTCGGCGGCTTCCTTCTCGGTCGGGAACCGGAGCGCGTTGCTGTTCCAGTTCGCCGTCTCTCCGTGCGTCTGCACTTCAGGCTTATAGCTGCGGACTTGCATGGCCGCCTCCCAACTGACGATGGATGATATGAGGGAACCCTATCTCAGATCCCCGCCGAAGTCAAGTGAAAGCGCCGGCAGTTTCCTCAGGGACGTGGTAATCACACTCGCCGTCCTGCCAGCGGACGAGCGGAGAACCGCTGTCGATGACCCGCTCGCGGCGGTCGTCATCGAAGCAGTCCTCACACAGCTGGCTGCCGTCCTCCAGCAGCGCGACCCTCACAGCGCCCGCCGACCCCGGCTGTCCGTGAGGTTGTCGGGCCACCCTATGCCCCGAGGACTTCCTGCTCGAAGGCGTCGGTGGATAGCTTGGCCCGATGCTTCAGCGGGTCGTAGATGAACTCGCGCTTGTGCGGGTTCTGCTGCTTGTAGGCGATGTGGGCGGCGGCCTCGGCGCGCTTGAGGGCGCGCTGGTAGGCTCGCCAGCCGCACGTCTCGCCCTTCCGGAGCAGCTTCTCCCGGCTCGTCCAGCGGGACTCTCGGCGGATCTCCACCACCGACCACGCCCAGCCGCCCTGGGGACGCTCCCGGAGCTTGATCTTGACCACGCCAAGCTCGGGATCCTCCTGCGGCTCGGGGCGCTGCCGGAACGGGCTGTCACCGCCGTAGTGCTCGATCAGATATCGTCGGCGCTCTGCCTCGGTCATCGGGTACGGCAGGATCTCCTTGGCCATCAGAGGTACCGCCGCTTGAGCGCGACGCGCTCGTTGCAGCGGCGCTGCTTGACGCTCTTGTGCTTGGAGTCCGTCCGCTCGCGCAGCTTCCGCTTGGTGTGGGCGCGCGCCGCGTGACGATCAGTCGGGAGATGCTTGCGTCGCGTGTCGCTCATGCCTGCGCCAGCGAGAACAGGTGACGTTCGTCCGAGAGGCCCTTGATGGCCTCGACAAGTGCGACCCGATCATAGATGCCGAAGCGCTGCATGGTGTGCAGTAGCGCAGCCTCAGTAGACATCTGCTGGTGGGTGGCGAGGAAGTGATCCGCTGCGATGGTGAGACGGTCCATGATGCTCCTTCGTGGATGTGAGGATGGATAGCTCGGTATGGGGAACCTTATCGAGCGTTATGGTAGATTTCTACCCAACATGCCGGCGGTATCAGTGACCGCAGGCGCGTCGGCCGCAGAGATGGCAGGGCGCGGCGATGCCCCAGGTGCGCTCGATGACCTTCGCGCCTGCGATGAGGGCGTCGGCCTGACGTTGCAGGTCGGCCGCCTCCGCGCGCTTCTCATCGGCGCGGGAGACAGCGACCTCACGGAGGTAGGAGTCGAGAGGCGTCACAGATGCTTGGGGAAGGCGTCCATGAGGGCGTCGAAGACCGCCTCGTAGAACTCCTCGTCGCCCGTGTTCCGTCGCAGCGTGGCCGCGTAGACGACCGCGATGCTTGGGTTGCCCTGCGCCATCGCCATGAGCGACAGCGCGGTGCGCTGCACGTACAGCCCGTCTTCGCCGTCGTCGTCCGCTTCGTCCTCGTCGTCCGCGCCGGGATAGCTGTCACCGGACAGGATCGCGACCGTTGCGCCGGCAAGTTGCAGGTGGCGTCCGGCCTGCTCCAGCACGTCGTGATCCTCGTCGCGGATCGCGGCCTGCGGGCGGTCCTTGACCTGCTCCAGCGTGTTCCAGCACTCGGCGTAGCCGCCCGCGATCAGGTCGCCGTGGTCCTTGCGGACCTTCGCGAGCGCCTTCATGATGGTGACGCGGTTGTCCCAGTTGAACGCCTCGATCCAGAGCGTCTTCATCAGTCCACGCCCCATCCAGCCTGCGGCATGTCGTCCGCCGTGAGGGCGTTCTGGGCCACGATCTCCTCCAGCGTCCCGATGCGGTCCGCGATGGCGCGGAACGTGGCCAGGCTCACGAAGAAGCCTCCGGCGGTGTCGCGGATGCGGTCGGGCAGGTCATAGCCGGGCGTCCGAGGGCTACTGGGGATGCCGCGCAGCGGCTCGTAGGGGCTCTCCTTCACCCTCATCCGATGACCTGGATGACGTGGACCATGGTCGAGCCGCTCGCTGGGGCTAGGCCCGAGCGCAGCAGCGCGTCATCGAACCCGGTGATGAACGCCCACGCATCGTAGGGATACACGCCCTTGTCGTCGTGTGCCCCGATGGCCGCCATCGGGCACTGCGCGTGTACGTCACCCTCCCAGCCGTCGAAGTTCGTAGCGATATACTGCGCGTTGGCCGCGAACTCGGTCACGGCGGTGCGCTGATCGTTGGGCAGGCCGGGCGAAGCCTGGAGGCCCTGAGCGACTGCGGTGCGAAGCTCCTGGCGAGTCATGGTCAACACTGGATGGTCCTCCTCGGGACGATGGATAACTCGATGTAATCCTACAGCGAAGCAGGGAGAGCCGCAAGGCCCTCCCCGCTCCGTGATGCCGGCGACTACCAGCGGCGGTCGTCCTCGTCTTCCTCCGGGCAGAGGTCGAGGCTGTCGCACTCATCCACCGGGAGGCCACACTCGCACGTCTCCTCGTCGTCCTCGTCCATGTCGAGGCCCAGGTCGAGGCCGTCGTCCTCGCCGTAGCCGTCCGCGTAGGCGCGGTCGAGCGCGGTGTTCACCGGGGCGTCGATGACCTCCAGGATCTCGTAGCGGCAGCAGCGCATCTTCTCACCGCCCGCGTCCGTGGGGACCGAGACGATGTCACGCGGGTTGACCGCGACCTTGAGCATCGCGCCCGAGGCGTAGCCCTTGGCGTACTCGAACGTGCCGAAGTGCAGACCCGAGGCGCACGCGCTGGACGGGTCCCACTGGACCTCCGAGCGCGGCATCTCGATGACCGAGCCGACGTTCGTCGGGATGTACCCGTTCACGTCCTCGCCGTCCACGATGGCGTGGCCCTGGAAGCCCGAGACGAAGCCGCCCTTGCCGTCCGAGCGGACGCCCTTGTAGCCGACCACGTCGCCGTTGGGCAGGAGCGTGAAGTCGTGGTTGTTGAGCCAGTCCCACGCCTGCGTGCGGCTGTGGACGTTCGGGTTCGTCTCGATCTTCTCCATGAAGTTGACGAGCGGACGGAAGTCCTCGCCCTCGTCCATGAAGCGGAGCACCTGCTTCGTGAGGCCGGACTCCATCGCGTCGCCGTCGAGGTAGATGCGACCGTCCTTGACGCTGACGCGGTCGCTCAGCTTCTCGAACCGCTTGGAGACGGCTGCGCCCACGTCGAACAGGTCCACCACGTCCTCGGCGTTCACCGTGCCGGGGTGTGCCTGCTCGGCGCGGCACGCCTTGACGATGCTCTCGAAGTTGGGGTGGCTCGAAGCCGCCGGGAGAGGATCGTGCCCCGGAGCGAAGACCGTGACGTACGTCTCACCGTTGACTTCCACGATCACCGACGCGAAGTTGGGCTGGTACATGAGTGGGATAGCTCCTGTCAGTCGTTCGAGTTCGCCCGGATGGCGTACTCGTTGTTGATGTAGCGAATGACCTGCTCGACGGTGTCGGCGTTGCGCATGTGACCGTCGTCGTACAGCGGGTACTGCTCGGCCAGGTAGTGGTCGCTCGTGACCCTCTCGACCTCCGGCATCTGCCCGATCACGTTGAAGAACATCCTACGCTTCTGCTCCAACGCTGTCAAGTCCTTGCCGGCAGCTTCGATAAGGGCGACCAGCACCGGGTCGTCCAGGCGGTCCTTGACCGGGACCAGCGCCGCGTACTTGGCGGCGGCGTAGTAGCTCTGCTGGATGCCCAGGGCCTTCAGGTCCATCGGATCGACCGTCTTGACCCATCTCAGGTACGCCGCCGTACAGGCATCGTGCGGGCTCTTGGCCATCGGGAAGTCCCGCTTGAACTTCGCCTCGCGGTTGCTCCCCATGACGACCAGAGTGTAGCCGTAGCGGTGGTGGTCCGCGAGGATCCTGGCGTAGCCGCCCGCCTCCCACAGCCGACAGCCGACGAGGAAGTACACCGGGTTGTTCGTGTTGATGTCGGCTGCCGCGACTTCGTCGTGGGACTCGCCGTCGATCCACATGGCGAACGAGCCCGTGATCTTCTTCATCGGCTGACCCGTGCGGTGGTTCACGGTGTCACGCGGGAGCTTCTGCGCGGCCACGTCGTCCCACTTGAAGATGCGATCCGCGCCGATCCAGAGGGTGTCCTCCGCGCTCGGCTTGTGCTCGCAGAGCACGTACTGGTGCGGATAGCTCGGGGCGTTCTCATCGAACATGCCGCTGTCGTTGCGGTACCACTGGGTCAACTTGCGCTTCTTCGGCGCGGAGAACTCCTTGGACGGGTCGTAGCCGTAGAGCCAGATCGAGCGCGGCCAGTCGAACGCGCTGACCTGCGAGTACATCGAGGAGCGCTTGAGCACGTGGCTGTGATGCGGGACGACCCGGAAGTCACCCTTGATCGCGCCGGGCAGCGGCTTGCCGTTGTAGGTGAACGTCGTGATCGGCACGCGGTCGAGCATCTGCGACCAGCGGGAGGCGATCTTGACCGCGTCGTGCGGGGCGGCCGCCTCGTCGTCAATGGCCCGCTGGATAGCTCCCTCAACGCCCTGCTCGACCTCCTCCGCGATGGCCTCCAGCGCCGGGTTCGTCCACGGACCCTCGATCAGCGACTCGCGCGACGGGTGGATCTCGACCGTGCCCAGGTCCACGAACGCCATGACGCTGTGGTTCCACTTGAACGGATGGCGGATCTTCGCCGGGTAGCGCACGTCGCCCATGACCACGTAGGACTGCTCGCCCTCGATGACGTAGAGACTGTCTGTCAGCTTGAGGCCCTCGAATCGCTTGGGTTGCTCGCCGTTGACGAGGACCGTGCCCTCATCCCACACCGAGAACAGTGTGGCCGCCTCGTCCTTGAAGCGCTGGATGTCGTGGCGCTCGACCGGGATGATGACCTCGGTCCCGCTGGCGTCGTCGGTCGGCGTGTTCGACACGGGCGTCATCGTGCCGCCCTGGCCGTCGCGGCTCACGACGACCTGGATGCGGCGGCCGTCCTTGACCGAGACGAGGGTGAACTGGGCGGCGTAGCTCAGCGCGGACTTGCAGCCGATGCCGAACATGCCGTTGTAGTCGTCGGACTGGCGCTTGGTGGACTCGCCGTACTGCGAGTAGACATCGTGGATCTCAGCCTCGCTCAGGCCGACGCCGTAGTCCTTGATGCGCAGGAACGGGGCGAGGTCGTTGGGGAGCGTGACCTCGATGGGACCGGGGAAGCCCGCCTGGATGTGGGCGTCGCGGCCGTTGGTGCTGTACTCCCGGATGCACGCGAGGATGCGGTTGGAGTACATGTCGGTGAGGATGCCCATGATCCAGGACATGCCGCCCTTGGCGATCTTCATGCGGGCGGCCTCGCCCGTGATGTTGGACTCGACGTGGACGTTGGTCTGGCGTGCGATCAAGGGATGAACCTCCTGGTTCAGCGGGGATGTGATGCCTATGAAGTCTACCATCGACAGGGCCGGGACGAGAACCTGCCTACCCTCCCCGGATTGTGCGCACTCCCCGGTTGCTCTCGGCGGACTCTCGGCCCGTTGAACACCTTCACTCGCCTTACCTTTCGGCCTCCACCACCTTCATGAGCGGGCGATGTCTCCCGCCGTAGGGCGTTTCGCTGGCGTACTCGCGACGGTACCTCAGTGGTCCCTGTCTGTGCTCCGCACTCTATGCGGTGCGGAGCACGTTGTCAAGCGTTTCTCGCCGGCTACCACCCCATCTTCGACGCGCACGTAGGCCCGATGCCCGCCGCGCGGCTGTCCTCGTCGGTCAGGGTGCGGCCGCAGACACCGCACGCGCCGATCTCGACGCCATAGCGGATGCTCGCGCCCGCCGGGTCGGCGGCGATGGCGGTCAGGATGCGCTCGCGCTCGGCGCGGTTGCGCACCGGGTACCTGTCGTCGCTCGCCTGGACCGAGACGAACACGTAGCCCTCCCACTTCGTGCCCTCGCGGCCGTGATCGACCACGTAGAACTTCAGCGTGCCGTCATCGCTCTCGACCGCGTAGCGGCCCGCAGGGACCTTCGGAAGGGTCTGGGTCGCCTGAGGGGCGGGCGTGGCCTCAGCGGGCGCGGGAGAGGGGTCTGCGGGGACGCTGTCGTCCAGGCGAGGCTGCGCGGTGACGATGTGCCACCACTTCTCGCGCGGAATCTCGACGGGCTTCTCGCCCAACGCGATGAAGTAGATCGCGTCCGCCGGGTGGCGGTGCTCGCGGTGCTTGGACGCCTTGGCGGCCTTGGCGATGCAGAGCGCGAACGCCCACGCCGACTCGCGGCTGTGGGAGAAGCTGCACGAACCGGGCTCGACCTCCTGGATGTACACGGAGCGCGAGCGGTCGGGGCGGTAGACGAGGAAGCAACGATCAGATGACATGGCAGAAGCCTACAGCGGCGGCCTGGAGGATGTCAAGGCGATTTCGCCGGCATCCTTCCCCTCCTGAAAAAGGGTCGGTGAGTGGCCGCTCCCCGGGGTTCTCGCAGCCGGTCTTCGCGCCTATCCCTTATTCAGTATGGGACAAGCCTACCGACCGGGCTGCGAGGATGTCAAGTGATTCGCCGGCGGCTACCAGAGGATCACGTAGACGCGCAGGCCGAGCCTGCGGTGGACGCATCGACCTCGATCTCGAAGCAGGCGAACAGCCTCATGCGACCAGCGCCTTCTGGACCTCAACGCGGCCGATGATGTCCGACGAACCGTCCGGGAACACCAGCTGGTAGGCCGTGCCCTCGGCGTCGTCGTGGAGGTACTTCTCGGCCCGCTCGCGCGCCTCGCGCTTGCACGGGTAGGCGGACCACTGCCGCCAGCGCTCGACCTCGGTGACCTCGATGCGGCCGCCCTTGACCTCGATGCGGTTCAGGCGGCACTCACGGAGGGCGTCGCAGTTCATGCCAGCGCCTCCATGACCTGCTCGGCGCGAGCCTCCCAGCGGGCGGCCTCGTCGGGCACGCCGCAGAAGTCCGCGAGCCAGAGGAAGCGGTCGAAGTTGGCTTCCGACGCGATGATGGGGCGCGGGGTAGGCTCTCCGAAGTCGATGAGGACGGTGTTGGGCATTGCTGGGGCTCCTGGGGGGGGGGGATTTGACTATGGCTGAAGCCTACCGGCGGACGGGCTGCCCGTCAAGGCAACCCGCCGGCAGGTTCGGGGCTAGCGCGTGAGGCGGATGTGTAGGTCGCGGACCTCGTGCGACCGGGCGAAGCGCTCGGCTTCGCTGCCCCGGTAGCCGTTCTCGCGGCGGTCGGTCCGGGTGGCCGCGATGACCGCGCGGCCGTTATTGCCCGACGCCGCGTACTGCTGCTCGTGATCGAGCGCGTGGCCGAGTTCGTGGCGGATCGTCGCCTCGGGGTCGGTCGTGAACCGGGTGAGGTTGATCGAGTGCCGCCGCCGGATGAAGTCGGTCTTGCACGTGCCCGCCGTGCGGGTGGCGGACGTGATGTTGAAGGTGATCGGCCACGTGATGCCCCAGGAGCGGGCCAGCCGCCGCACGGCGGCCTCGTCCACGGCGCGGAAGCCGGGCGGGAGGATCTGCGACTTGGCGACCGGGCGGGCGTCTGGGTACTTCGTCCGGACCAGGGCGAGGGCGCGGTCAGCCGAGTAGGCGAGCACCTTCACGGGGCGGTCTTCGCCGGGGATGCGGAAGTAGAAGGCGGAACGGCGGCGGGTAGCCATCAGGACGCACCCCCGAAGACCGTGATGTCGCCCGCCTCGACCGCCTCGATGATCTCCCGCGTCAGGAGCGAGGAGTACGGCGAGCCCCACTCGCGCGTCACGTCGATGCCGCCGACCTGGCCGACGAAGCGGTAGCCGCGCCGGACGACGGAGGCGTCCGTGGCGTAGCCATCGACCTCTACGTCGAAGGTGCCGGTGGTCTTGTCGAGGATGATGTCGATTCTCATAGCGGGCCTCCGGGGCTCGATTGACTATGGCTACAGCCTACAGCGACCCTAGCGACGTGTCAAGCCTTAATCGCCGGCGGGATAGCTGGGGTGGGGAGCGGTCCGGCGAGGCCATCGTCCGGCGGGTCGCTAGGGTCGCTTGTGAACCGTCCTCCGGCGGCCGGTGGGATAGCTCGCTAGTGGTACGTAGCCACCCCCTCCACATCGTCCGAAAGTCGCATGTCGCCCTGCCCCAGGTCCCTTATATAGGGACCGCTGGGGCAAGGTGCGAAATCACGAGTATCTAAGCCAAATATTTTGACCACCTTCGTACCACTTTGAAGCTGTTTTCGGCCCCTTCCCCACTAAGTCAGTGGGGAAGGGATGTGGTACGTAGCCCTACGCGCTCAGCGGAGGTTCGAGAGGGCGGTTGCGAGGCTGCGAGGGCATCCCGTCGCGGCCACTTGGTTGAGGCGGAAGGCCACCCCGTTGGCGCTGGCGTGGGAGGGCCGTACGGCCACTGGACGCCCCGTGTCGGCGGCCACGACTTCGTAGCCGTCGATGGTCGGGAGCGTATCGAAACGCTTGAAGGAGGGGATAGCTCGGGCAAGGCTCATCGGACGCGACTCCCGACGAGCGCGCCGAGCACCAGGCCGGGCAGCATCAGCACCGCTGCGACCACAGCAGCGACGACGAACACGACGATTCCTGGCAGCGCGAGCAGGAGCACGAAGGGCATCGCCCACTTCGGCACGGCCCACTTCCGCCCCGCGATCTCGACGTAGAAGGTCGTCATCGACTCGCCGGGATCGCGAGGAGGCGGGCAGAGGGGTCCTTCTTGCGGACCTCGGTCAGCTTGCGCTGAGCGCTGTCGCGGTCGCAGGTCTCGAATCGACCCTCGATCGCGGACGACTTGATCTTGTAGACCGTCATGGGTGGATAGCTCCTCACTGGTGGGTGTTGACGAAGTGGATGCACTCGAAGACCGTCCCGGTGAACACGGTGCGGATCGCGCCGAACCACTCGGCCTCGACCTTCCAGTCATGCGTGTTGGGGATAGCTCGAATCTGCATGTCTGAAGCCTACTCGTGCCGATCCTCGGTGTCAAGGAACGACGAGAGCGCGAGCAGCGAGACGGCCATGCAGACCAGGATCGCAGCCGCGGTGACGACCGTCCCGAGCACATCGAGACCGTCGAGTACGAGCAGGACCGCGAGCAGCGAGGCGGACAGGAGGATAGCTCGGGTGTTCATGCCGGCGGTTACCGTCCCTGCCGCGGCCGCCCGCGGGCGTCGGTGTAGAGCACGCGGCCGCCCGGAAGCACGAGCATGGTCGGCTTCGTCTGCCCGGACTTGCCGATGCGGGTGATGAGCACGCAGCGATCCTCGCCCGGGGCGGTGGATAGCTCGACTGCCTTACGTCGCGCGGTCTGCGCGTGGCGGCTGAGGTAGTCGCTGCTGGTCATGATGCTGTCCTTGACCGGCGCGAGGATCTGCCCGGTTGGCGTGGCGTAGTCGAGGCGGTAGAGGCTCATCAGAACGGATCCGTTTCCGGATCGAAGTCGGCGCTCGCCTCGGAGACGTGCCAGCCGTCGATCAGCGCGGCCACGTCCGGGGATAGCTCGGCGTTGACATCCGCGGCGTACTCCTCAGGGCTCGGCGGATCGTAGTCCCGCTCGGGCTCATCGTAGAAGCGGTCCATACGCGCCTCATCGTAGACAGGATCGAACATGGATAGCTCTCCTCAGATGGTCGAGTCGATCAGGTCGCCGGACGCGCGCAGCGCTTCCGCGGTCTTCGTGGCCAGGTCGCGCTGGCGGGTCACGGGATCATGCAGTCCCGGATCCCCGAGGCGCGAGAGCTTTTTCCACAGCTTCCAGCCGTAGACGTGGTGCGGGTCGCCGTGCGCGTGGATGTTCAGCGCTTTGATGTTCCGCATGATGTGGCCGTCAGAGCGAAACGAGAGGGTCATCTCGTAGTCGGTCTCTCCGATGGTCTGACGATGCTTGATGCGGGCGACTTCGTAGCCGTGGGCGGACAGCTTGGCCATGGATAGCTCCTTGATGATGTGGCCGGATGAACTTGCTACAGCGTACGGGATAGCTCGAAAGCCTGTCAAGGCTTCTCGCCGGCGCTTTCCGGGTCGGGCCAGCGGCGGGAGGCGGTGAGGATCGAGCCGTCCGGGAAACGGATGGACGAACCACCCGAATCGAGCAGGTCGCGAGCCTGCCCGTCTGCGCTGCGGCGCGCGTTCGATCCGCCGATGTCGGCCGGATAGCTCGCCTCGCGCACGAGGATCACGGCGCGGCGGCGCAGATGGTGGATCGCGCCGAACGTCTCGCGCGTGGTCTCAGTGCCGTCCGGCGCGGTCAGGGTCAGGACGTACTCAAGCATCGTATGCCTCAATCTCGATCGAGTCCCAACAGCGAACCGGGACGGCTGAGCGGTACCAGTCGCGCGCATCCTCGCGAGCGATGAAGTTCTCTGCGATGGTCTCGCCATCGAGCAGCACGCGGTACAGCGTCATGATGGATAGCTCCTATGGTTGTGCGTAGGCTCATCAGCGGGCAGTGCCCGGACCGGATAGCTCAGCTACCCGGTTTCGCCTAGCGCGCGGCGTACTTGACGCGCCGTGCCCGCTTGCGCGCGAGGGTCTTCGCCTTCGCCTGAGGCGTGCGCTTGGAGTCGCGCGGGGTACGGTCCGACTTGAACTTGGACATGATCCCTCCTGAGGGATTCGATGATGGACGATGCCGCGGCGGATCAGCCGCCGCGGGACTTCCCGGCGAGCAAGCGAGCCTGCCGATGGATGGTCGCACCGGCGATCTCGACAGCCTCCCATGCGCGCAGCGTGCGGGCATCGGTCGGACCGTAGCTCGACTCTGCGCGCTGCGCGGTATCGAGCAGCGTCGGCAAGTCCTGAGCGGCGAGCCGGACGTTGGACGCGCGGTCGGAACGGCTGAGCGGGGTACGGGGCATGTTCCCTCCTGAGGGATTCGATGATGTGCGGGGCATCCTACCGGATGCCCCGCGTGGTGTCAAGGCTAGTGCTGCGCGTAGTCCACGTGCGGCACGTTGCCATCCCAGCAAGCGCGACACTCGCCGCACTGGTTGTCCTGCTTAGGTGCGGGGCACTTGTGCGCATCGGCCATGAGTGCGCGAGTGCCCGGCGTGCTGACCGTAGAGAACGGGAGACCCATAGGGGCACGAGGCGGGACTTGCCCGACCATATGGGCGGAAACCCGGATGGTCAGATTCGGCGGGACAGCCTCGCGACCGTAGACCTTGACCCAATCGCGCAGGATGCGAACCTCGCGAGTCGGTAGCCAGTGCCGGACGTTCGGCGTGCGTCGGCAGACTTCCATGATGCGCTCAAGATGCGCGACCGACTGTAGATCTCCCGAATCGTGCCAGCGGAACCACTGGTCTCCGGTCTTTTCGATCATGAAGACCATCGCATCGGTCCACTGAGGGTCTTCGATCGCCGCAAGGCGCTTGTACTGCGCACCTTGCACGTTCGGGAAGACGTAGCGACCCTTCATCGCGTAGCAGCCGGAGCAAGTCGATCCGGCGACCGCACGCAAGCGGGTACCCGTGATGCACTCACGCGCGGGCAGACCGTAGCCGTGCCCGGGCATCTTGGAGGGGACGCTCAGCGTGCCCGCGATGGCGCGGGCTTCCTTCAGCGTCCGGATTGGCGTTGACTTCATGGCCGCAAGCTTGCCGATGGCCGCGGCGAGAGTCAAGCGATTCTGACACTTTCTGCTAGAGGCCGGCATCTAGGCCGATTTTTGGCTTAGATAAGCCAAATCTTGATTTGACACTTTCGACCCTTGACGGGGCATGCTCCGATGCTGTTAGATGGCGTCATGTTCGATTCTACGCATCGCCCGCTCGCCAACGCGGACACGGGCAAGCTGCACGGTCCTACCGCGGAGGATGTCGCAGCCGCGGCCGCCATGCCCGCGTACATCGTCTCGGTTGCGGACGGGTACCGGCGGCACGGCTCGCGAGACCTTGAGTCTGCTTTCTGCCTTACGCCGATGCCGGACGCTCTGCGCGCAGTCAAGCACGACATGAGCGAACCATCCCCGCGTGAGGTTCGCGCGGTCAAGATGGCGCATGCCTGCCTAGTGGCAGGGTTCACGACCGATCAGGCACGGCTAGCCGTTCCCGCCATGCTGCGCGCTACTGAAGGTCTGTAGCGCTTGACCCTCGCGCGGGGCATCCTGTAGGGTGCCCCGCGTACCATCCTCCTACCCGCTGAGGTACCGCCCATGTTCCGTTCCTTCCGCCTCGCCGCTTGCGCCATCATCGGCGCGGCCATCCTCTCACTGAGCGCTACCGCGCTGAGCGCAGAACTTGCGCACGCTGAGCGCTTGCCCCGCGCGGTCTCGCTGAGCGATGCGACGCATGCCCCGCGCTCGGCGTTCTTCGTCTTCCCCGGGGAGACCATCATCGGCAAGGTCCAGTGCCCGCGCGGGCACTTCTGGACTGAGACAAGCGCGTATCGTTGGGACGGTAGCGCGCTGAGCGCTCAGCGCTGGAATCGGCTGCATGATCGTACGTTCTGGCGAGACTCGCGAGGCGGACGCGTCATCTTCGATGGCGTCGCAGTCCACAACGGTACGCGCGCGCCGATCATCTTCGCTGGATGGTGTAGCTGAGCCGTGCAGCCTCGCACGTTCTGCCGCCCGTTCCCGCCATCCTGCGGGGACGGACGGTAGCAACCCTAGCGACCCTAGCCGTGAGAGCCTCGAACCGCTCTCACGGCACGCTAGGGCCGTCAGATGGAATGTAACCCACGGCTTACCGAGCGGCCCTAGGGTCGCTAGGGTTGCCGGGAATCCCGACCGGGAAGGGTGGGAAAAGAAACCGGCAGCCGCCGGCGGCCCGGAGGGACTGCGCGGCAGTAGCGCCACAGGGGGCTGGAAAATGAAAGTGGTACGAAGCCTCCACGGCCAGAGGCACTGGAGGATGGGTTGCTAGGGTCGCTGAGACGCCCGCGCTCCAGCCGCCGGAGGATGGGTTGCTAGGGTCGCTGGTAGGCTTGCTCCATGGCACCCGTTCCGAAGAACCTGAACAAGAAGCAGAAGGCCACCTGGCGGAAGTACCTCGCTCGCGGCTTCTCCGCGCCGGTCGCGGCGAAGTTCGCCAAGCAGGGCCGCCGCCTGATGCCCTGACTTGCATCCGCAGTCTGCTTCTGGTAGGCTGCTCCTAGCCGCTGAATCGGTCGTGCCGGAAGGCGCGGCTGCTTCCGACTCCGACCCGGCAGCGGCAC
>CAZBOT010000022.1:28040-31400 GCA_964493575.1 uncultured Candidatus Saccharibacteria bacterium
GGACGCGCGTTCGACTCGCGCCGTCTCCACTCAGAGCAACCCCAGCGTGCCGCGCGTCCCCTAGCCGGGACGTGAGGAACTTCGGGGCACTCCGCGCCGCCACACTGGCGAGGACGGGGATCGAGGGAGGTCGTCCCGGCCGTTCGTACCTCGACCGCAGTCAAGGAGTGCGATCTCAAGTGTGGCCGCGAGTGGCAGCGGTCCTGGTGAGAGCGCCGGCAGCGAGTGATCGCCCGGCATCCGTGACCCGCCCCTGGCGGGGCGGGTGAGAAAGATGGTACGCACCCCGAGAGGGGCACAGAACCCCGGGTATCGGAGTTGCTCTGCAGCAGTCACGAGGATCTGCTAAGATCCTTGACCTCGCTTCGGTTGCGCCGAGAGGACGGCCGAGGCACCACGGGGCCTTGGCGCAGTTGGGAGCGCGTCTCTCTGGCAGGGAGAAGGTCATGGGTTCGAGTCCCATAGGCTCCATGAAGTCCCAGGGCTGGTAGCTCATCTGGGAGAGCGCTGCTTTCGCACGGCAGAGGTAGAGGGTTCGAGTCCCTTCCGGTCCATCCCATCGGCGTGTAACTCAGTGGGAGAGTGCTACGGTGACAACGTAGAAGTCGCTGGTTCGAATCCAGCCATGCCGACTACCCGCCCTTGGCGCAGTTGGGAGCGCGCCTCGTTCACACCGAGGAGGTCGTAGGTTCGAGTCCTACAGGGCGGACTCCCGGACGTGTAGCTCAGTAGGGCAGAGCGCTGGTCTGATAAGCCAGAGGTCGAAGGTTCGAGTCCTTCCACGCCCACCTTTCGCCTCCGAAGCTTTAGTGGATGAGCACCGGCCTCTTAAGCCGGGGAACTGGGTTCGATTCCTAGCGGGGGTACTTTCGCAGCGGTAGCTCAGTTGGCCAGAGCGCCACCTTGCCAAGGTGGAAGTCGCGAGTTCGAATCTCGTCCGCTGCTTACGCTCTCGTGGTGCTAGTGGCAACATGCGTCCTTGGTACGGACGAGTTCCGGGTTCGATTCCCGGCGAGAGCTTGGGCTAGAGGCTCGTCCCTGCGGGGTTGTGCCTGGCCCTTCCGCCGCCACGTCAGGCGACGACCCCTGTTTCGTAATCAGGGTAGCCGGGTTCGAGTCCCGGTGGCGGCTTACGCGGACGAGATGTTGTTGGCAGCATGCCAGGCTTCCACCCTGGTCGAGCGGGTTCGAATCCCGTCGTCCGTTCTCTAGGAAGGGTAGCTCAGTAGGTAGTAGCGCCGAGTTGAAACCTCGGAGGCCGTGGGTTCGAGTCCCACTCCTTCCACCTACCAGTGGTGCTCAGCGTGACAGTTCGCGCATAGCAGCACGCACTTCTCTACTTCCTCCCACGCCCTTCGAGAGCGATACGCGCCGATCAAGGACGACACTCTGCCGTCCTTACCCTCTACGTGGTGAAAGTGAAGTGCTCCAAGGCACCTGTTGTACCCGCACTTAGAGCATGCCCCTCCTAGGTGATCCACCAGCGCCTGCTTCAGCTTTCGTCGCTTAGCTGTAACATGGTCCGTACGGCACTTCCGGCAACGGTAACCTGATCCAGGCTTCGACGGCTCATCCGCACACCGGCCACGCGGATCGGCCCTGGAGACGCAGAAGCTTCACTCCACGGTACATCTGCTCTAGCTTGCTGGCCTGGTGCGGGTAGCCGCGGCCGCCCACTCCGTGCCACGACTGGAGCGTGAACTGGAGGCCGCCGTAGAAGCCGTTGCCGGTGTTGATCTTCCAGTTGCCCCCGCTCTCGCAGCGGGCGACCTGGTGGAAGTACGCTCGGTACGGCTTCACCACCGCCTTGCGGTGGTCCTTCGCGGCCACAGGAGCGGCGGACGCACCGACGACTAGCGCGGCGACGACCGCGAGGATCCTATGCAGCATGATGGGACTCCTTCTCGACGTACTCGGGATCAGGCAGAGGGTCTGCCTGCGGGTAGTGGCCGTCGATGACGGCAGACAGCAGCAGCGCGAGGTTGACCGGCGAGTAGTCGGTCTGCTCGCAGCTGATGTTGACGTGGTTGCGCAGGTACGGCACGAACGCCGCGCGCGTGTAGCCCTTGGCGTGGATGTGGCCGTGGACGCGCAGATGCCGCTCGGGCATCGTGCCGAACTCGTTGCGCTGCGGCGGTCCCCACGGGTAGTGGCTGAAGCTGACCGTCCAGTCACCCCAGCGGATCTTGAACGGGCTCACGAACCGGAAGCCACACTTACGGTAGAAGCTGCTGCGGCCTCTGTCGTGATTGCCGGCGATCAGCAGCTTTCTCTCGCCCGGGATGTGTGGCGCGATCAGCCCTCGGAACTCCGCGTTACGGCTGTACACGAGGTCACCCAGGCACAGCAGGGTGTCGTCGGGGCCGACCGCCCGCGCCACGCGCTCCAGGAGAAGGCTCTCGGCGTCCTCGGGACGGTTGGCGAACTGGGTCATGTTCTTCGAGCCGCCGAAGTGTGGGTCGCTCCAGACCCAGGTCTTCGCCGGGTCGATGTCGTCGCGAAACCTCACTCTAGGAGTTCTGCTTCTTCACGGCCGCAAGCAGTGTGGCCTGCAACGCATCGACGGCGCGGCGGATGTCGTGCTCGGTGTTGACGTGCGTATCGCGGGTCACTTCGATCTCTCCTCGGGTGTTCTCGTAGATGAACCGGACGCTGAGACGGCTCATGAGCGTCCCAACAGCTTAGTCGCGAGGTACAACGTGCCGCCAGTGATCTGCGCCTTCACAATCGTTCCGACGATCTTCTTCTCGCCGTTGATGGTGACCGTCACTGGCTTACCGACAAGGGGATGCTGCTCGGGGATGTGATCGCCTCCTAGGGTTGTTGAACGATGAATCGTACCACTTCCGGGGCCGCCTAGATGGCGGCCCGGTCGCGGATCTCCGCGAACGTGCTCCGGTTGAGGATCTGGCCGTTGCGGAAGACCGGGATCAACTCGTTGGGAAACGCGCCCACGGTGTTCTCCTCGCGGATCGTCGTCATGTTCCCGTTCGGGAGCTTGACGAGCGCGAGTCGGCCCGCCTTCGAGGTCTTCGAGGCGTCCAGCGGCTTCTTCTGGATGTCGTGCCAGACGCCGCTGCGCTTCTGCGCGCTCGACTTGAACGCGAAGCGCTGCGTGTCGCGGTTGACCTTCTGCAGCAGGCCGCCGCCCATGCCGAAGACGAGGTTCTCGACTGAGAAGCCCGCCGCCATGGCGCGTCCGCAGATCATCTTGATCCCGCGGGCGTCGATGCCGTCGCCCCAGATCATGCCGACGTGCGGATCGAGGACGCGGAAGCCCTTGGAGGTCACCGTGCCGCCGAAGCCGCGCCACAGGCGCTCCAGGAGGTCCACCACGAGCACGCCCGGGTTGGGATGCTC
>CAZBOT010000023.1:0-30404 GCA_964493575.1 uncultured Candidatus Saccharibacteria bacterium
AACCCGACCGAGAACGGCTACTGCGATACCTGCGATGAGTTGGAGATGCTGAGCCGGGCGGCGGGCCGCTGGTATTTCGTCATCATCGGCTGCGGCGGGATGATGGGGTTGGCGATTCTGATTTACCTGTTTACGACGCTACGATGAACAAAACACTAGGACAGCATCTTTATGAGTCGCTCTACTTTGAACTTATTGAGCGTGTCCCTTGGTCATCAGTCCGTGACCAGAGCCATTACGAATCATCGGCCAATCGGTTTGTATGTTTCGCGCGCGACAGTTGGCCGTCAAACGCTGACCCAGCGCCCGCTAACGGTTGCACTGTTCACTTCAAGTCTGGGCCGCCTAAGCATTTGGCAGCGGCCCGCACGCGCAGGGATTCAGGGGGGTTTGTCATCTTCCTGACCGAGGGCGGGGCACGGCCTATCCTTGAAGTCCCAGCGGAAAGCATCGCCGGGATTGAGTGGCACCACACGGGAACCGTGGACCCCAGTGAATGAGCCGTCACCTTCTCCCCCTATGATTCTTCCCAACGTCAGCATTGGCGACAAGCTCATCCTCCGGGATCGTCTCGGAGATGAGCGGGTTGCGGTCGTAACGCATGTGGCTGCAACCCATGTTGAGTGTAGCGGTAAACGCATCCGGCGAGAAGATGGGTGGGTGGTCGATAACCTGGATGATGACGACGCGGAGATTTGGGGGAGAGTCTATGCCCGGCCAGCGGTCGGAGAAGAGTGGCGGGCCATCCATGAAACGTGGCGGCGGCGGGAGCTGATCAGCGGCCTGCGTCAGGTGCCTTTGGGCGAATACCCGACCTTTGTCCTGGTGGAAGCGGCTAAAGCCTTGCGTCTGTTCATCCCTCACGAAGAACCTTGATATGAAGGACAAGATCCAAAGAGTGATTGAGACTGCCGCCAAGAATGCGCGGGCCACATTGCCCAACGACCCAGACACGCAGGCGGCAGGCGAGGTGTCCATCAAGTTTATTGAGAGCGGCAATGGCCAACTGTTACTGATGGAGATGGCGCACATGGATGAGAAGATCCTCACTGCTCTAGCTGAGTCCATCATCGTGGCGCACTCCGCTGGCTATGCGGATGCGATGTATGCGGTAGCCAAGAAGTTTGCCCTGATATGAAACGCTATCTTCTCCCCCTGTTGCTCGTGCTCCCGGCCTGCACCTCCACGGATGCGCCCGAGCCACCCAAGCCCGCAGCCACCGGAGAGAAACAGGCCCCGGCGGTCTTCAAGGGCATCACCCTGACGGCGCCCTTTGTCGTCACCGGAACCTTCGATGGCCAGGGCAAGGCGTATCGCGCCGACCCGAAGAAACTGGGAGACGGAAGCCAGAAGGAAGGGCAGAAGCCGCTCTTTATCTTGAGGCCGGGGGCGACGATTAAGAACGTGGTCATCGATCACCCGGCGGCCGATGGCATCCACGTTGAGACAGCCAAGGGAAAGAAGAACTACGTGCTCAACGTCACATGGAAGCGTGTGGGAGAAGATGCCGCCACGGTGTACGGCAATGGCGAGGTGCGGTTTGCTGGGTGCGAGTTCTACGAGGCAGTCGATAAGTGCATCCAGGTGAACGGGCCGGCCAAGGTGGTGGTGGATGACTGCCGGGCCGAGAACTTCCGCACCTTCGCGCGGGGCTGTGGCACTTGCCCTAATCAACCCTATGACATCACGGTGAAGAACCTGACCGCGCGCAACGGCGGCAACATCATTCGCCTGACCAATTCCAAGGGACGCGGCGCCATCATCGGCGGCAAGTTCACCAACATCCAACAACCGGCCTACGCGACTGGCGGGGCCAAGATCGAAATGCGATGAGCATGCTAACGCTTTCTGAGTCCTTCACGCATAAGGGGTGGCTTCATGAAGTGGTGGAGCGCACCAAACAGTATGCACTGGTGAAAAAGACCAAGGGCCGCGCCATTTCATGGGAGGTCTGGAGGATCATGATCCACAAGCCTCGGACTTGGCCGAATGGCACCATATCGCCGCTACGTGAAGCGATGCCCGCCACGACGGCATGGGGCACATATGGGTGGACGTTTCTCACGGAAGAAACCGCCCGGCACAAGTATGACACTCTCAATCAATCCCAAAAACCATGACCCTTAGAGATCACGACAATTCCGTGGCCCGCAAGGCCGACACCGAAAAGCAGCAGATCAACGCATCGATCGTCAAGCGCGTGCTGGCGGTGGCGCGGGAGATGCAGGCCAAAGACCCGGAGATGAAAGCCGCCTGGGATCGCGGGGTGGAGAGCGGCGCCAAGAAACTTGCCAAGGGATGAGACTGACGACCAAACGCCATTTCTATTGGCACACAACCCCAGACGAACTGCGGCGCATCGCGGATCAACTGGATGCGCAGTGGGATCAATCCCACTGCGGCGCTGAGGTCCCCAAGCGTGAGATCATCGACCATGATTGCGTTTTGGAGATCATCATCAACCAAGAAACCATGCCCCGTTCGTTTGGGGCGAAACTGCGCAACGCCGGATGAACAAGGCCACCGCCAGGGAGTTGCTGTGGAATCTGAAAGACTGGCTGCAAATGACCGGCGGCGAGGTCCGCAACGAGACGGCGAGCCTTCGCTATTCCAACGGCTGGGTGCTGCACTACGCGCCGGACGAGTGCGAGAAAGGGCGGGACCACGAGTTTGACAGCTTCGAGAGCGCTTTAGCCGAACTGCTGGATTTATGAGGTTGTGGTTTCACCGTCATCAATGGGGCAAGCCCGAAAATGGCTACCAATGCTGCACCAAATGCGGGATAGCCCGGCCGCTTACATGTGCCCACAAATGGAAAACGGTTCAGCGGGTGCTGGTTCATGACCAATGGGATCGTGAATGCAAGGCGTCTCCCGTAGGCGAAAAGCGCATCCTGCAATGCGAACACTGTGGGGAGATCAAAACCGTGAACACGTTCTAGCAAATGATCTCCCGCTTTCTCTGCGCCCTGGCCATGAGCCACGTTTTCAATCCTGACCCGGACCCGCCCGCGCCGTCCTTCGACCATAGGGTGATGGATGCGGCCTTGGCGCAGTTCCGGGAAGGCGAACAGCCAGCTACCCTGGAGTTCCTGTTTCACAAGGAGGACGTAACCAAGGCGCAGGCGTTTGTCTACGGCGCCATCCGGGACGTGGATTGGTTGACCGCGCAGGAGACGATTGCGCGGGACGTGTGCGCGGCTTTGAGGGGGTTGGCGCTCAACGGGCACGTCTGGGTCTACCGGATCCGGGTGGAAGCGGTGGAGAGCAAGGGGAAACGGTTCTGGCAGGTGATTGTGATTTACGACGTATGAACGAAGACGACGACCAGAAGATGCGCGACTTGGATGCCAATCGGCAGATAGCGAAAGAAAGCCGGGAAATGACCCGAGCATTCTGGCGCAAGTTGGGTCATCCTGCACAAAAGGTGGTCGAGGAGCGTAACGCCATCATCAAAGCCGCCCTGCATCATCTCGACCTGATGGAGCCGGGCAACCTCGCCCATCAGAAAGCCCAGGTCGTTCATCTCTTGCGCTCGCTGTTGCCGGAGGATACGGTTAGACCTGATGCCTGACGAAGATCCCCAACCCCTGGCCTTGCGTGAGCCGGACGACTCCCCCGAGTTCCCGGCGGAGATTGTGCGTCTGCGCGACGGGTGGCCGGGGTTGTGGGTGGTCTTCACCGATCATCTCCTGGCGCAGTATGCCGTTGAGGGGAAATGGAACGCGGGCCGCGCCTATCAGGAGGCCACCGGCCTTGAGAATGTGACGCGGCAGGCGGTGGAGATGTCTGGAAAGCAACTGCTCGCCAAGCGGCCGGTGATTGAGTTTCTATCTCTCGCCCTTGCGGAACTTCACGGCTTGCCCTTCGATCAGCACGTTGCCACCTACACGGAAAAGGTGCGCTTCCTGACCGATGCCTGGCGCACGCCGGTCACCGAAATCTTTGACCCTGAAACCGGGGCGATCCGGGAAGACAAAGCGCATCTGGTGGAACGGATCAAGCGGACCCTGAAACGGGATGGCTCCTGCATCATTGAAGTGTGGCTGGTGGGGAAAGCCAAGGCGATTGAGATACTTAACCGGATGCAGGGTCACGATGGCTTTGACCCGCTGGCCAAGGCCAAGCTGGATGCCGCCAAGGAAGACGCAAAGAACCCGGCCCAGCAGTTGGACGAGTGCCTGAGCAGTTCCTTTTTCGTGGAGGCGTTCCTGAAGAAACCGGACGTGGTGACCAAGTTGCTGGAGAATCCCGAGGTGCTGGCCAAGCTGGAAACCCTCAAGCAGCAGAAAGAGACACCGGGTTAAGCACGTAACTGCGTGCCACCTGATAGAACTGCGGGAACTTCCGCACCTTGCGCGGATCGATCTTCCCGTGTTGGATATGATGCAGGATGGTCCTCTCATGCACTCCCATCAGGGCGGCGGCGTCCTTCACCTTGATCCAGGGCGGAAGCTTGGGGCGCGCGGTTCTGGCGCGCAACTCCCGGAGGATGGTTGCCGCCATGTTCGGCGCATCCACGTAGGGAGCGTAGAGTCGTTGTTTTCTTGGCCCGAGAATCCATACAAACTCCGGGGGGATTTGCTGGGTTTTGATGCGGTAACGGATCCCGCACTCTGTCATCCCCCAGACTTCGGAAGCATAGGAGACGGGAACCCACAGTGGAAGAAGCGTGTCGCGTGACATGCTAGAAAAGTAGAAGCGCAATTCACCAAGCGCAAATTCCTAGTTTTCAGGGGCAAACTAGCACTTTAGATTGCTGGGCCATGTCCAGCCAGTTCGCCTTTAATGAGATCGCGCCCGAGGATTACCAAGAGTGGCTAGCCGCCCAGGCCGCACAATCACCTGACTTTGAACCCATGATTCAGGTGCCGCAGGCGATGATCCCGCCGGGGCAGGAGGAAGCGCCCAAGACCGGGTTTGAAGCCTTCCTGGATGCGCATACCGGCGGCAGCACGATCAGCGGGTTTGACCGGGTGAAAGGCAAGGTGACAACGGTCAAGATTCCCGGCACCAACCGCAGCAAGGAACTTCCCAAGCATGAGGTAGTGCCGTTCCTCCGGCAGTATTACGCGCAGTTGGGGGATGCGGGCATGAAGGAATGGGAAGACATGGCCAACGGTCGGGATGTGAGGAGTTCCCGGGAAGGCCCGATGACGCCGCCGCGCGTGATGGGCGGGCCGGGCGTTGGCGTCGTTGGGGCCAGCGGGGGGCAGGGAGCTTCTGGGGTCCAGGGGGCCAGCGCGAGGCCGGTGGATGATGTGGTAGGCGCTCTGGAGCCTTCGGGAGGAGGAAAGAGTAACCGCCCTTTTCCTGGCTCACAACGCAGCCTTGAGGAGATGGGCGGCCGCACCATGGAGATTAAGCCCAGCGACCGAGCGCGAGGCTATGGCATCCCGCGAACTGACCCTGCCAGTCCGCCCGGCTCCCTCTGGCATGATGGGGATCAGAACAAATGGTTCACCACCCCAGGAGCAATTGACCCTCAAGCCGCCCTGCCCAACCCGCCCGCCAATCCAATGCCCAACGGGCCGAATCAACCGCCCAAACCAACCTCACCGCCAATCCCTGGAGAACCGGGAGGCGGCAGCGGGGGCAACGCCGTCATGAGTGGAGCCATGGGCGGCATGGCGGGGGGCGTGGTGCCGATGAGTGTGATCCGCACGGCTCAGAACTTGATGAACGCCCCAACGCCCACTCAAACTTATGACCCAGGGCGCAATGTCCAACAGACGGGACCAGATGAATGGAAGATCAATCCCGCTGGCGGCACCCTTCCTCCCAGTGGCGCCGTTCCACCTGTGAACCGTCCCGTGAGCCGGGATTGGGATTACAAAGGCGGGAATAATCCGATCCAGACGGTGGATCTTTCGGGGCCGATGCACAAACCCGTGAACCCCAACGCCACCGCAGGCACCAATGGTCAAACGGGCCAAGGCACGGTCAACCCGAATGCGCGCCCGATGCGCCCCGCGAATGTGCCGCAACCACTCGCCCCGCAGTTCCAGAACCCAGGGCAGACCCACGGAACGCGGCAGGACACCAGCCTGACCTACACGGCTTCGGTTGGCCCCATGACGCCACCTGCCAACGGTGCCAACCTGCGAACCGAGATTACGGGCGCTGAGTTGGGGTTGCCGCCCGCCATGCAGCCCCCTGCCCAGGTGCAGCCTGGGTCAACAGGCCAAGCCCCGACCCGGCAGGCGCTCCCCTACAACGTGCAGAACCCCAACACCGGCCAGATGGAAGGGGTGCGCCCGATCGGCAGTTACACCACCTCCCCGCTCTCCGGCGTCAGCGGTCCTGTGCCTGGCACGGAGCGCACCTATCTCCCGGGGCAAGGCTTCATGTCGCCCGCGGCCGCGCAGGCCAAGGTGAACGAGATGATCGCCCGCCGGAACACCCAGACAGCCGGAGAATGGAACGCCCAGCACGGCAATGGCGGGATGAACCAGATCGTCACGGGACGCAACGGTCAGATCCTTTCCTCGGCGGAGTTTGTGCCGGATGCCAAGGGGCAGATCGTGGACCCGCGCAAGCCGCTGCAACCCACTGGGCCGATGAGCCTGCCGGACCCCAAGACTTCCCCGGGCTACGGGAACGGCGTGGATGCCAAGGAGTTCTACGCCAAGAACCCACCGATGATCAACGGGCGCCCGGCCAATGAAGCCGTGGACGCCATGAAGCGGTGGAACGCCATGCCGGAACGCCAGCAGGAGGGTATCCAGAGCCGGATCGCTGCCGGGAAAACGCCGCAAGAGGCTATGGATTCTGCCGCTCTCAACCAGCGCCGAACTGACGCCTATCTCGCCAACAACCCCGACATCGCCCGGCGCCAAACCCAGATGAAGCAGCAGGCGGCCGGGTTGCTCGCCCAGCACGAAAAAATCCGGGCCATGCAGACCAATGGCCCCATGTCCCTTACCAAAATCCGCCCTTTCTAAGCACCATGTCTTACCTTCCCGGTCGCGCCGTTCCCGGTCCTGGCCAGCGTGTCGTCAAGGCGAGCGATCTCGCCGCCCAGCAACAGGCGCAGGTTCCCCAAAACCCGGTGACGCCCGCCGGGATGCAGGCCCCCGCCAACTTCTCTAAGCCGGTCGATTACCTGCAAACCACCGGAAGCGCCTTCCGCGAGGAGCGCGAGGCCCAGATGCAGGAAGAATCGGTCAAGGCGCAGCGGGCGCGAGCGGAAGCCTACAAACAGCGCGAGAACGACCAAGCGGCGGCCGCGGCCCTGCGGGAGAGGCGGGCGGGGGAAGCCGAGCAGTTGGTCCAGCGCAATTTTCTTTTCCAGCGGCTTGCCACAATGGAAGGGCGCAAGACCCTGACCGATCCCAACGGGATACTGACCTATGCCGAGGATGACGACGCCTACAGCGCCCGGAAGGAACTGGAGCGCCAGGAACGGGTTGCGTCCCTGGCGGAAGAACGGGCGGCGGAGTTGGAGAAAGCCAAGCTGGCCGATCTGGGGATGCGCAAGGCCAAGGCGATCAAGATCCAGAAAGACACCCGGCGCGTGCGGGAATCCCTGGAGGAAGAACTAAAGGCTAACCCGATGGCCAAGGGGTACACGCCAGAGACTTACCCCGATTACCTCAAGGGCAACCTCATCCCGCAGGAGGCGATTGACCCCTACCTCAAGCAGGCGCACCCGGACACGACCTGGAACCCGTTTACCGATCCCGGCAAACCAACCCGCGAGGAACGCAAGGCAGCGATTGCCGCCGGCGAATGGTCCCCGGAGGAAGAGGCGCACTTCCGGCAGTTGAACCAGGAGGCGTGGACGGCCTACGACGACGCCAAGACCAAGGCGGAGCGTTACCGCAAAGCCAAGGAGATCGAGGACCGCACCGCGGGAGAAATTGACGACATCACCTACCGGGAAGCCGCCAAGGCGTTTGATGCGCCCGACGATGATCCGGTGCTGCTCAACAAGCAGATGGTGGGACTCAACGCCAAGATGGAGCAGGCGGCAGTGTTGCGCTCGCATGCCGCGGCCCAGTATCAGGCGGCGGTGGAGGCCATCGCGAGCGATCCCAGCCGCAACCCCTACGACCGGGACATGGCGATGATCCACGCCCGCGCCCAATACCTCTCCGCCACCCGACCGCTGGAAGAGATGATGGACGGGTTGGAGGTGGAACATCGGGTGCTCAAGAAGCGCTGGGATGCCCGCAAGAAGTTCGAGGAGATGGAAGCAGGCGCGGTCCTGCCCGGGGCGCAGAGCGCTCCGGAGGAGGACGGGCCGGGGGAGTCTGAAGCCCCGGCTCTCGGGGCGGCCACCACCGAGGAGCAGCCTCCCCATATCCGCGGTTACGACGAAAGCCGGGGAACGGTCACTTCCCAGGGGCAGAACTTGAAAGAGCCGGTCGTGCCCGAGTATGCCGATGACCGGGTGGAGCCGGACGGTGATTTTGTGGATCCGGAAGCGGCGGCTCGCTACGAAGAGAGCCAGCATCCGGAAGCCCAGGCGCTGAAAGCCGAACTGGACGCCTACCGCCAGCGCTTGAACGAGAAGGCCCGGGCGACGGTGGAAGAGATTGACGAGCGGATCCGCCGCGGGGAACTCACGCCCGAGGAAGCGGCGGCCGAGCAGAAAGCACGCCTGAGCCAGTTAGGCGGCGGAGAAGACGGGGAGGCCGTCAACAAGCGGGCCAACGAGGCGCTGAATGCGGCTCTCCGTGATGCCTTCGCCGCTGAACAGGAAGGCAAGAATGATGGAGCCGCCATGGGGCGTATCCAATCCATTCTGGACGCCATGGGAACCCCTGCCAAGGCCCGCCAGTTCTACCTTCAGGTGAAGGAGGAAGGTGAGAAACGGGTTAGCGCCGAACTGGAGGCCAAGGTCACGGAGTTGGGTCAGACCAGTCCGACCGTCCAAAAGGCGTTGCCGCTCTTGAAAGAGTTGGCCGGCACCGAACAGGAGAGTGCGGGATGGCTGCGCACGGTGGGAGCG
The DNA here is from genome assembly GCA_964493575.1 of uncultured Candidatus Saccharibacteria bacterium. Taxonomy (GTDB): domain Bacteria; phylum Patescibacteriota; class Doudnabacteria; order UBA920; family UBA920; genus UBA920. The sequence continues at coordinate 8,956 of CAZBOT010000023.1, forward strand.
CTTGGCCTTCCAGGGGCGGCGATCCCTACCAAGGGACGCGCACAAGGCCAGATTTTGGAAGACCTCGCCGATCTAGCCAAAGACATCAAGAGCGATGAGGAAGCGGCCATGCTCCTGCTCGCCCTGGATCGGGTGGCGCCCAAGATCGACACCGAGGACAACCTGGCCCAGGAACTTCTCAAGACTTTCAAACGCCGGTCTCGCGCCATCCTGACCGATTGGTGGCGCAACCTCTCCGACATCGGCTTCCAGAAGATCCTTGAGTCCGATACCCTCTACGTTGGGCAGAACCAGAAAGAGATCGACCCGCGTGAGGTCACGGATGTGAAGCTTCCTGGGTTGCGGCAACTGACCGAGGAGGAGATGACGGCCCTAAAGGTGGAGACGGCCGAGGCACGGCGCCGGATCATGTGGATTGAGAACGTCCAGCAAATCTTCGAGGGCAAGTCGGCCAGCCTGGAGCAGATCCGCAGGGTCAAGGGCGAAGAAGGCAAGACGGGATGGATCAAGGGCGGCATGGGGATTGCCGCGGATTCCGCACCTTACATGCTGAGCCTGTCCAACCCGATCACCGGGTTCATGACCTTCCAAAGTTTCGCCAGTGAGGAGCGCCAGAAACTGCGCAACTCCGGGCTTTCGGCCGATGAGATTAACGTTCTGTCTTCCATCACGGGCGGCATCCAGACCGGCATCGAGCAACTGCAACGGGTGTTGGGTTTGCGGGCGCTGAAGGCAGTTCCAGGGCTGGGCGCTCTGTCCGGGAAGTTGGATGTGATCGTGCCCAACCTGCGCACCGCATTACTGGGGCGGTTCGCGGCCACCAAGCTGGGCCGTTTGGGCACTCTGGCGGGCACGGGCGCGGCCGTCACGGGGATTGAATGGGCGGAGGAATACCTTCAGCAGATCACGCCCTTTGTGGCCCGCACGCAATACCAGATGCTGGCCGAAGCCATGGGCAACACCAAGCTCCCGCGGGAGTTGGGTGAGGGCCGTTACAATTTGGGGATGCCATGGGACAAAGCGACCATGACAGGGCCGGCGGGAGAACGCTTCTGGCAACAGGAGATGGAGCCCTTCTTTGCCATGACTCCGGAGATGCTGATCGGCATGGGGATGCTGACCTTTGGCGGCACGGTGGGGTATGTGAACGCCAACCACCGGGCCTACGTCCTGGAACAGATGAAGAACCGCACGATGATGCGGGCCATTGGTGTTCCGGAGGCGGAGATCGGCAAGCTGATGAATCTGGTGGCCGATCCGAACAAAAAGCCCGAGGAAGCTCAGGAAGCGGCCCTGCAAGCCTTCCGGCAGGTCCAGCGCGATCCGAACAGCCCCGAGGCGCAGGCTGCCCGCCAGGAGATCATGGCGGCGCGCAAAGCCGCCATTCAGAACATGGTGGCTCCCGGGTGGGCCAAGGCATCGCCAGGCGAACGGCAAGCCTACGTCGGCGATGTGCTGGACTTTGGCGCCGAACCCGTCAAGGCGCGGCAGGAGTATCAGGCCCAGGTGAGCCCCGAGGGGTTGGCGCAGACCCTGGAAGCCCGCCGGCAGCAGGAAGCGCCCGAGACGGCGCCATTCACGCCCCAGGAAGTAGCGAACGCCACGGCGATGTTCCGGCATGAAACGCCCGAGGGAGAAGTTATCCCCAGTGTGGCGGAGATGGCGCTGCAAGAGGGCATGATGGAGTTGGAAGCGCAGGGCGAGCCGGAGACGCAGGAAGGCCTGGCGGCGCGGCAACTGGCCCAGGCGCGACTATTCAATGAGGCGGCTCAAACGCAGGCCAACCAGATTTATGAAGCAATTCCGGCCCTACGTGAATTACAAGCGCGCGAAGCTGCGGCGGTTGCGGCGACACAAGACCCCGCGGCCGATCCGAAGACGCGCAAGGATGCTGAAAAAGCATTGGTGGAAGAACGCTTGATGGGAGCGGCCATCAAGATCGGCATGGGGGCCGATGTGGCGGCCTTGCCCAGTGTCGAGCAAACCCTTTTGAAGCAGGATCTCCCGGGGCAGAAAGGCGCCAAACCGGTGGATCAACTGCCCTCGGGTGAATGGGTGGTGACCAATCCCATGCTGGCCCTGCTTGATGCCAAGCTTCCGCAGATGCGCCAACGCTTCCTGCGGGATGGCGAGCAGGAAACCAAGCTTCGTTGGGCCAAGCGGGCGCAGCGGGTGGCGCAATGGGCGCAGGCGATCGAGCAACGCCAACAGGAGCAAGCACAAGCCGATGAAGCAGAGCCGACTGTTGGCTCTGTTCAATGGAGCCTGAAGAACAACATCCGCGGGGAGGATGACGCGAAGTTCACGGTTGAAGCACTCATCAGCGGCAAGAAGCCCGGTGGGTGGTTGCAGGCAGGATGGTTGGATAAGCAAACACCGGGATGGCGTAAACAGTTAAAGGACGCTGGCGTTCATGTGGTGATCGTCCCAGCCGAGGAGGGGAAGCGAGGCGAAGGCGCGGCCATGCACCGCGATCCGGCCAAGGCCAAGCGGATTGCCGAACTGATCACGATTCAGGAGAAGACCCGCGAACATCATATTGAGTTGGGCAGGCTCTTGGGCTACACCGACGCCGAGATCAGCGGGTTTCTGGAAAAGGCCGGGATGGAACCAATCAAAGCCGATGAAGGACGAGCCGAATCTACCGGACCTGCCCCAGCGCAGGAGACGCAAGCCCAAGGCGGAACCGCAGCGCCCGAAGGAACCGGGGAGGCACCCGAAACGGTGGCGAAGGGCCAATCCGCCGGACCCGGAATAGATCCCGAGGTTGACCGGCTGACGGATGAAACCGTCGCCCATTACCAGACGATCAACGAACTGCGCGGCGACCATGACCGCATCGTGAGACGCATCCGCAAGGAGGGCACACTGCTGGAATTGCATGGCGGCGACCGGGCCAAGGCGGAAGCGGCCTTGCAGCGGGCCATCCAGAATGATCCTTCTCTGGCCGGTTCTCCCGTGGAGGATCTGACGGTTGAGGGCCGGTCGCTGGTGGTCGAGGGTAAGTATATCAGCGAGATTTACCTCGACGGAAATCCGCTGACGGTGGTGGAGGAAGAGGCCGAGTCCTGGCTCAAGCAATCGATCGATGAGGAAACCCTGACGTGGGATGACGTGCGCCGGTTTAAGGCGGACATGGAAGCCACCACGGGCGAGGAGACGCACGGGGACACGCCGGCGGAACTCACGGAATGGTTCAGCCAATGGGCGCAGGGATACCTCATCCACGGGGCGAGCTTTAATCCGGACCTGGCCAGCCGCATCCCGCGCGCGATCCGGGAGTTTCTGGTCAAACTGGCTCAGTTGGTGGCCAAGCTGTTTCGCTACGCAGAGATGGTGGGGCAGGCCATCGAGAAGGGGGCGCTTACGTCTGAGTATGAATCGTGGCTCAAGATGGCGGCCGGGCTGGATGCGGAAGGCGTGGCCAGCCTGCATGAAGCGGAGGCTGTTGACGCCCTGCTGGTGGACACCTTTGCCGTTCAACCCTACCGGCAGGCGATTGAAAACGATCCCCTGGAGAAAGCCTTGCAGCGCGGCTTGGATTCGGTGGGGGCGTTGGCACCGCCGATTCGCGCGCGTTACACCAGGGCCAAGCGGCCAATCGGCGAGGACTATCATCAAGCCAAGGCTATTGATGAATCTGTGACCCAGACATTGGGGCAGATGAAGCAAATGATGGGTTCACGGGAAGAGGTGATCGAGAATAGTCCTTTCCTGAAATTGGACCCTGATCGTCTGCGCCATTTGGCCACCACGACCACCGCGGAAACCGATCGCCGCGGAACGGCCAAGCGGCTGCCGGATGCGGTCAAACCCACCGAGGAAGAGTTGCGCCTGTTCGGCGAGGTGAGCGGAAGCGCCAAGCATCGGTGGATGGTGCTCTATCAACTGGCCCGGAAGATACAAGCCGCAGCCAAGGTGTTGGCCAAGGATGGCCCACGCCTGCGCCGAGAAGCCGGCGCCATGGACATCGGCACGCCACGGGCGGCCCTGGATAGCCTCAAGAAAGCAATGGCCAAATCTCCGGTGGAAGCGGCCATGCTGCTCCAGAAGATCAACCGCAAATACAAGGCGGCGGAGTTTGGGCGCATCGCCAAGGCCCTCGGCGTGCGCAACGCCAAGACGAAGAAAGCGGCGGCGGAAGGGATCATGGCGATCATCCAGAATCCGGATGAGGCCCTGACCAAGCGGGAGCACGCCGTCAACCTGATCCGGGACGCCAAGCCCTCCACGATTGACGCGGTGTTGAAACGGGTGGGGGCGGCCTACGATGTCAACGACATCCTGGCGATTGCTCGGGCGCTGGGGATTCCCAAGAGCCAACTGAAGACCAAGAGCGAGGCGTTGAAAGCGATTCGGGCTCTGGGCCGGTTCGCGGAGGTCAAGCCGGCGTTTCAGGCGCGGGGCGACGTTGACCCGCTCGTGACGCGGGAGAAGCAGGGAGAGGCGGCGCCGGGTCCTGCGACATTCCGTTACCGGCCAGCCGCTTCGGAGTCTTTCCAACAGAACCCGATCGTGATGGGCAAGTTTGCCGGAGCCAACGCGGGGGATCTCACGGCTGATATGTTCCCTGAGAGCGACCCAACCCCGCTTTTCAGCCAGAAGACCAAAGCGCCAACCCTGCCCACGGTGGAAACCATCAAGGGAGCGGTAACGCGCTTCCGATCGGTCGAAGGATTCCGCAACGCCTTCAAGAATGCCGGGGTTAATCCCGCGCAACCCATCACCCCCGAGCAATACCGGGCGCTCGGCCAGGAGTTGGCGATGTGGCTGGACAAAGCGCAGGAAGCCGGGCGCGGTGCGGAAGTCAAGGCGTTGCAGGACGCCATGCGAGCCTTGGGCTTCCAGGAGATCGCGGCATCCGGCGAAGCGGTGACGTTCGACGCCGTGCGGCACCAGCCGTTTGACCTGCAAGCCGAGCGACCGCTGGCGGGAGAAGCAACTCCCGCGCCCTCGGCTCAGTTTCTCCCGGGAGACGCCGCCATTGTCACCGAGCCGGGATGGTCGATGCCGGACGGGACGGTCTTGCGCAAGGCCCGGGTAGCGGCGGAAGGAACGCCCGAAGCGCGGAAAGCGCAGGTTGAGGGAGCGCGCGAGAAGTTGCAGGGGCCGACCTTTAGCCTCGCCCCGCGCGAGACCCAGCGCCAGATGGACCGCTTCGCCGTGGCGGCCAAACGGCAGGCAGAGGCCCAGCCCCGACCCGAGCATCGTCGCGAAGCGAACTGGGAACCCTCGATCCGTGTGCCCGTTCAACCCGGCATGGAAGGCTTGCTGCCGGGTGATTCCGCCGTCATTACCTTACCAGACGGACAACGCACCGAGGTCGTGATCGTCCGCCGAGAGACCCAGCAATTCACCGACCCGTCCGATTACCAGCGTCACGGGATGACGCCCCCCAAGCGCGAGCGCAACCTCTTCGGCCGTCCCAAGCCCTACCCGCCCGTCGAGATCTTGGTCGCCTACTTGCCCAGCGAGATCGAGCGCTTCGCCACCGAGGGCCGGGAACAGGTGCCGATTCTGACGCCTGATTCGCGCCCCGCCGCGGCGAAGGTAGGCGCGGCCAAAGTCGTCTGGCGCTTGCATGACGGAAAGCTCTACCTGACGGCCATCGATGGGAAAGCCGTCGTCGATTGGGACGCCTGGGACGCCAAACTCAAGACGATCGATGCGAACTTGCAACTCAATCAGGAGGATGAGTCTCGCTTCAGTGCCTTGCTGAAAATGGCCGGTGCCAAGGACTACCGGAAGCCCGCCAATCAACGTGCTCCAACTCAAGAAGAGATCCAGGAGGCGGTCACCGTCCCGCAACGAGAAGGTGGCACGGTCCTTAAGTCCTGGGTTCTCGATGCGGACGAGATCGATTCCGCCCGCCTGGAGGGATTGGTGGGACCAGAAGCGGCCGATCAGATCCGGCAGGAGACCCGGCCAGAAATGTCGGACCACGATCTGGCGTCCGTCAATCGCGCCACCAAGGGCGTGGCGGCGAAACTGTATGGGAAGACGCCTGAGCAGTTGACTCAGGAGGAAGCCAATCAGGTCAAGGTTGTCGTCGAGAAGTCGTTGCCCGAGATCTTCACGCCCAAACCCCTGGAGCGTAAAGGATCAGTCAACCTGCGCAGGGCGCCTGAGAGCCCCCAGGATGCGCACCGCACCAAGGCCCTCACCGCCCGCGATGAATACCGGGAAGAGTTCGCTGCGGACCTCAATAAATCCTATGACGACCTGACGCCCGATGAGCGCGCGACCGTTGACCCGATGGTGAGCGAGGCGATGGAGGATTGGTATAGGGACAATCCCGCGCCACCCGCCACCGACAACATGAAGGCGCGGATGCAAACGCCCGCCTTCAAAGCCTACCAGGAACGCGTCACGGCCGCCCACAATGACGCCGCCCAGCGCCGCTACAAAAAGACCTACCATCAACTCTCCTACCGCCAGCAGCTCAAGATCAAGAAGGAGATCGCGCCCACACTGAGCCAGATGGCGGACGAATTCTATTCGCGTCCACAGACCGAGGAGCCGAGTAACGAACAGTGGGCCAGGAGCGCCTTTGGCCAGTTCATCGACGGCATGCGCCGGGATGTGCGGGCCGCCCGGCTGGCCAAGGTAGCGCGAATGCTGGCGGATGATCAATTCAGCACCGCCCAAATCCTGGCCGTGGTCGATCAGATGGTGGCGGCTGACCCGCAACTCGGCCCCGAGGTAGACCGGATGCTCGCGGGGGTGATGGACGGGCGCTTCCAATCGAGCGACGATGTCTTGGAGGCGATCAGCGGCGAATTCGGCCCCATCCAGGCCATCAAGCCCGAACAGCGCGGGCCGATGGAAGAAGGCGGAGAGGCGGCGCCGACTTTCAGCCTCGCCGGCCCCAAGGCCAAGGGCTTCGCCCAGGCTGAAGCAGATGAAAGGGTGATTCTAGGTCTAGGAGGAAAGTTGCAGTTCGAGCTTGATGCCAGCAGCGCCCAGTTAAAACGTCTTGCTGACACGGATGAAGAAGTCGCATTCACGTTAGATGAAGCCCTCGATTTCCCTGAACTTTTCGAAAATTACCCAGAGCTAAAAACCTACCCCGTTACGTTCAAGCCGCTTTCCTCAATGGGAGGCGTGTATTTCCCTGACACTAAATCGTTCTGGCTTTCATACGAGCCTGCCCCAGAAGAACAGTTAAGTTACCTTCTGCACGAGGTCCAACATGCCATCCAGCACATCGAAGAGGGAGACGCCTTCGACACTGTGCCGGTCAGAAAGATCAAAGAAAATTTAGTTAACGAGGGCTACGAAGAGGGCACATGGCCTTACGAGGCTGAGTTGCTATTGCGGTATAAACTACAGCGCGTGGAAGTCGAGGCCCGGCTAGTCCAGGCGCGGCGACAATTGACGCGAGAACAACGGGACCAACGCCCCTTATTCAGCGATCTGGATGTCCCTTATGATCGCATCACCTTCAGCCTCGCCGGCCCAAAAGCCCGCGGCTTCGCTCAGGCCCAGAAGAAAGGCCAGGTTTTTCGCGGTCTCGACGGGATCGACCGTTTCGAGATCCACACCGGGGATTCCAAACTGAAGATTGACCCGCGCGAAAGCAATGGCCTGCGCAAGCCCATCACGCGGGTCTTCGAGTTCCCTGAGCTTTACCGCAACTATCCCGAGGTCAAAGAGATCGTGGTCAAGGTGGTGGACACCCTCCCGCCGCGCGACCTGGGGCAGTTTGATCCGGTCAACGCCATCCTCATCCTGTCCGACAAGCTGGACCCGGCCAAGGCCCGCAGCGTGGTCCTGCACGAGATCCAACACTGGATTCAGCGCTTTGAGGGTTTCAAGAGCCAGGGGAGCAGCCCGGTCCTGGCCGATCACCGCCTGCGCATGACCTTGGCGGCCCTGGGGATTGAACCCTCCGACATGGACGAGGAAACCTTCGCGGAGACGGTTTGGGAGGATTACCGGCGCAACTACGGGGAAGCCGAGGCGCGGATCGTGCAGCGGCGCCGGGACTTGACCCGGGAAGAACGGGCGGAGCGTCCGCCGTATGCGGATCTCGATGTGGATGAAGGTCGCATTACCTTCAGCCTTCGGGCCAAGCAGGACGCCAAGCGCACGCCGTTGGAGCGGGCCAAAGAGGTGGCCCCGGTGGCGCGGGCGGCGGCGGAAGCCCTCGGGGTGAAACCGGGCACCCTGCGGCCGATCTTGCACGCGGCGGCCAAAGAATACGACGGGCAACCCGGAGGCGTCCCGGTGCTCTTTGCCGACAAACTGGAAACCTTCAGCGTTCGCCGCGCGGGCAATCCCTGGCTCTACAACACCGGCTCGACCCCGTGGGAGTTGCGGGCCTTCCAAGAGCAGATGCTGGCCACCTTCCGCACGCAGGTCAACGGCTTGACCGATTCCGATCTCGACACGCCGACCAAGGCCGTCCGTCAGCTTGAGTTCATCGCCCGCACCATGCCGCCCGAGGTCAAGGCGCAACTGACCGGCTTTGGCACCATGGCCGACCTGAAGACGCCCGCCGCCCGCCGCAAGTATCTGCTAGACCGGATCAACCGGGCGGCCGATCTCCTGGAGAAACACAACCGCAAGGAACTGACCGCCGAGATTGGCGAGACCTTGGAGAAAGCGCGGGCCAGCCTCAACGACAAGGGGATCAAGGAAGGCAAAGACCCCGACATGCACGACGAGCTGGACCAGATTGAAGCGGTTCTCTTTATGAGCCCGGAAGAAGTCGAGCAGGCTTTCGCGCAGAATGAGGCGATTGTAGCCGGCCCCGCGGCGAGCGACCCTGACAAGGCGAACGAAGTGGAAGCGGCCGAGCGGATGCTGGAGATGCTGGCGATGTATGGCAACCTCCACCGCAAGAGCGCGCGCAGCCTGGGCGAGGCGCTGGAGAACATCGAGAACGTCATCTTCACGGGGGTGAGCCTATGGAGGGCCAGGAAGGCGCAGGAAGCCGCGGACATGGCCCTGCGTCGCCAGATGGCCCAGGACGCCATCAGCGGCGGCAAAGGGCGCATGGACAGCGCCTCGGCCAGCAAGTTGCAGGAGAGGCGGCGCAGTTGGTGGCGCATCCAGGAGTTCTACGCCAATAGCCTGCCATGGGAATGGGCGCTCAACGCCATCACCCGCCAGGACAAGACCACCAAAACGCTGGGCAATCCCATGGTGCAGCATTTCGGGCGGATCGTTCATATCGCCACCCACAAGGAACGGCGGGCGAACATGGCCAAGCGTCAGGAGTCGCAGGAGTTTCTAGCCGGGGTGTTTGGGATCGACACCAAGAAACCATTCTGGGAGGTGAAACTGGCCGAGCGGATTCGGCAGCACCAGAAGGAGCAGGATACGGACATCACGCGGGTGGAGTTGGCGGCGTCCAAGAAAAGCACGATGCCGATCGATGTGGCGCGGGATTTAGCCGGCGCCAAGGTCAAGCCCGGAGACATTCATCCTTCCACGATCCAGAGCGTGAAGGATGCGCTGGCTCGGCATGACGCCGAGATTGCCAACCTGGAGGCGATGATTGAGGGGATGGAGGGCGAAGCCGATACGGCCGCCAATGAACGCCGGAAGAAACTGCAAGCCCGCTTGGCCGGGATGCGGCGCCGGGAAGTGATCGAATACGACGAAGTCACCAACACCGGGCAGGCCGTCAAGCAGCGGCTTTCCCAGGACTCCGCCACCTACCTGACCATGCTCTGGGCTCAGGAAGAAATGCGGCCCGTTCTGGAGTTTCACGGGTGGACCCCGGAAGTGATGGAGGAGGTCGAGGCGTTCCTCACGCCCGAATCCAAGCAAATCCGCGACTGGCTGACTCAGCGTTACGATGCCAATTACCGGGAGATCAACGCGGTTTACCGTCGCCTCTACGGCGTGAACCTCGACCGGATCAAGAACTATGCGCCGGCCCGGTTCGTGCATGAGACCCAGACCCAGCAGATGATGCCGGACTCGCCGATGATGGCGGGCGCCAGTCTCACCCCGGGATTCCTGCGGCAGCGCGTGGCGCACCGGGCAGAGCCCAAGATCGTGGACGCGCTCACCCTTTACGATGAGCACCTGCGCAATTCGATCCACTTTACCTCGTGGGCCGAGTCCGTGAAGGAGTTGCGAAAGGTGCTAGGCAACCGGGAAACGCAAACCCTGATCCGGCAGTATTACGGGGACCACCTTAATCAGGCGGTGCAGGATTCCATCCAACGCTTCGCCGATGGCGGTGCCCGCAACGCCCAAATCGTGAGCTGGCTGGACAATTCCCGGATGCACCTGACGGTTGCAGCCCTGGCGCTCAAGCCTTCGATCGGGATCAAACAGTTGACCAGCTTTCCGGCTTTCGCCTTTGACATCCCGCTGGCGGCCTATGTCCGCAACCACCTGACCTTCTTCAGCCACACGCTGAACGAACAGGGAGAATGGGTGATGGACCCGGCCGCGGCGCTCAAGAACATGAGGATGTTGTGGGAGTTGCCGTTCATCCAAGAGCGGTTTGCTTCCGGGTATGGCCGGGATATGCGCCAGGCCATGAACAAGCTGGGCGCTGATCCCACGATGATCTCCCGCTTGGCGCAGGAGTCCATGATTTTCGGGCGACTGGGAGATGTGGGGCCGATCATCACCAGCGGGTTCACGGTGTTCCGGTTTGCCTACGATGAGGCACGGGCCAAGGGGATGAGCCACGAGGAAGCCAAGAAAGAGGCGATCCTTCGCTTTGAACGCAGCGTGGAACGGGCGCAGCAGGCGGGCGACCTGAAAGACCTTGGGATTTGGGAAGGCGGCGGGTCTTACGGCCGCGCGATGACCATGTTTTTGCGGTCGCCAATTCAATACTACTTAAATAGTTGGGAATCCGTCTGGGATGCAGTGCGCGGCCGGAAGGACGGATGGAAAGAGGCGGGCCGGCGCTTGTTCATCGGGAACGTGGTTCTACCAGTACTGTTCCGGTTGGCGACGGACTTCATCCTCTACGGCATGGCCGCCCTGGAAGGCGACGATGAGGACAAGGAAAAGCTGACCAACCTGGATACCCTGTGGCGCCGTTACGTGGTGGCGATGATGGCCGGGCCATTCAGTGGCCTTCTGGTGGTTGGTCACCCGTTGGTAGACATCATGCACGATTTGTTCGGGCTCCAAGTGGTGGGCGGTGGCAATGGGGCGATGGCCCCGCTCAAGGAATACCGGACCAGCGCCGGGCGTTTGATGACAGCTTTTGGCAATGCGGCCGAGGATGGGGCGACCCCCAACGAGATTGTGGCGGCGGCTGACGCCATCGCCCAGGCGTCAGCCCGCACAGGCTTGACTCGCATGGCAGGGCCGTGGGGTGACAAGGTGGCGGATGCCAGTCTGCTCTACCAAGGGATTCGCAACTTCTTCCACGAGTTCCAAGTTGATGACCAGATGGCCAAGGCAACCGAGACCGCCGAGGAACGCGCGGATCGCCTGGCTAAGGAAACCCGGCAAGCCTACGCCCGGACCCGGGAAGCGGAGAAGACCGCCAAGCCAGCGCCAGAAACAGACGCGGAGATCCGCCGGCTGCAGGCGATGGGGGTTTCCAGTGGTGAGCGTGCCCGGTGGATTTACGAGCGCTTGAAGGGGTTGGAGGGGGCAGAACGCACCACCACGATTCAGAAGTGGCGTGCCGAGGGAGTGCTTACGCCAGAGGTGGAGAGCCAGGTGCGCAACTTGCAGCGATCGGGCCGTTAGCGCTTTTTGTTCCGCTCCCGTCGTGCGAGTTCGTTGGCAAGAAAGGCCAATCCCAGCACAATAGGGGCGGCAAGAAGAAGGCCCCACCACTCCGTTTCGATGACGGATGCGGCGGCGGTAAAGACAGTTTCCATGATCCCCGCTTACCAGAAACGCGATATTCGGTCAAGCCTGAAAACCATTCAACCCGCGGCGGTCACTCGACCGGGCGGGCTGAAGGCGTGATTACGTTACAGAGCAACGTGCTTAAAGGCTACGATTCTCGCTTGAGAAAGTCAAGGATGACCTGCTGCATCCATTCTGGCGGGGTGCGTTCCCCGCGCTTCCAGGCGGAGTAAGTGCGGGCCGGAATATCGTGCAGGCGCCGGCGGAATTCCGCCATCCCGCCGAAGTGTTCCTCCAGAACATGGAGTTGATCCCGCCATTCCTCGGGCAGTTCCGGCAGTTGGCGCAATGTGCCAGCAGGTTCAGCCAGGCGTGACCTGAGAGCTTCTGCTAAAGCGGCGATTTCTTCGGGCTCAAATGTGATGTGCATTCCCGAACAATGGCACATTGTAACCCAGTGTCAAACTGAAATATGCACAATGAGCTTGACAAATCGGCTCATTGTGCTATTGTAGGGACGTGATTACAAAACCGAGTAATGTTGGCCAGAAAGCCGTTTGGCTTTTTGGATTCGTGACGCTGGCTGGGCTCAACGTCGCCGGTCTCTACACTGTCACTCAGCACGTCGCTTATGGCGTCTGGCTGGCGGTGCTGATCGGCGTCCTTGTAGCCCTGATGGCATCGGCCATGGCGGGTCTCGCCCAGAGATCCGGGAACCTCCTGCATCTCGCCTTGTGCGCGATTGCAGTGGTGGTGGCTGCCTCGCTCGACGGGCAGGCCATGGTGACGGCCATCAGGGGCGGTAACGCGACCTTCGCGGGGGGTAAAGCCTCCGCGGAGGCCCTGCAAGGACAGCGCGACTCGCTTCAAGCACGGCTTGAGGAAACTCAGGCCGCCTACCTGAAAACGGTGGGTGAAGCGGAGTCGATGGATAACGATGGCGTGAAGGCTAACGACCACCTGGTTGCTGGCCTTCGGGCAAAGGCAGCCGAGGAAGCGAAGGCGGTGGAAACCTTGAGAGACCGTGTGCAGGCTCTTGAGGGGGAAATCGTCGCAGCGCACTCGGCGGCGGCTGGTCAGGGCGAGAAGCGATTCGCGCTCCTCCAGTTCGCCGAGAAGCAAGCCAACCCGGACCTGTGGCTTTGGGGTGTATGCGCAGGGTTCTGGTTGGTTTGGGAAATCTGCGTTGCCGTCCTTGCATGGGACCTAGGCGGTTCGCAACCGGCGCCGAAAGCGCCGGCCAGGAAACGCACGACGAGGCGCAAGGCCACCGTGAAAACCGAGGAGATCCGGCTGCTCATCCCCGCGAAGGGCAGTGACGCTCCCGTTGTCCGCCGTGAATATGGCCCGCGGCGGCCAGCGAGCAAGTAAGCGCCAGGAACAACCCCAACCCAAGAGCCCCGGTCGCCGCAAGGTGGCCGGGGCTCTTTGTTAGGCTAAGCCTAATCGGAGCGCCGGAGGCGAAAATTTTCCTCCCTCCGGGAGGCTTAGACCACACAACCTCTTTCCTTGTACGTACGTCCCTTGTTCCCCCGCTGCGGCGCGTTCATGGCTGTCGCTCCCGCTCCCGAAAGGAGTGACAGCATCCTTGAGAAGGGTTGAGGCCTCGCGACCCGGACACACCTCGCCCCGGCTTCCCGGGAACAAGGAGCATCCAGGCGAGTGACACATCCTCTCGAATGGGATCGGCACAGTCACCGGGCGTTGTTACACCACATCGACGGAAGCGGGTCAAGCCTGTCACCACTCAGCCGGACGCTACCCCGGCAAACCCATGTGCTTCCGCCGCTCGGCAGGCCCTGGCTTTCGCTGGCCTGACTGATTTCTCCAACCTGTGAAAAAGGTTCACAGGTTGGATGTGTGCGGCCGGGCAGGTGTCGCGGTCGCACTGGCTTAAAGCGTCCTTGGCCTCAACAACAACGCAAAGCAGGCCAAGGGTTGTCCAGCGAGCGGCACAGCAGTAGCGACGGTCACCGGGTTTGCCTCCATATTTCTCTCTCGGCCTGAGAGGAAACCACTTGCCAATGCCGAGGTTGTGCATTACCTCAGACACTAGCAGTTGTCCCACATCCATTCTGCTCTGAATCCTGGGCTGGCGCAAGTTCAAATGCCAGCCCAGGATTCTTTTTTATGGGGCTGTTAGGCGGTGGCTAACCAGTGAGGCATAGAATTTAGCCTTTAAGGAAACAAGTCGCTAAGCATCAGGCGCTTATAAAGGTCAAGCCCGTGTGCCACGCTCAGTTTTACAACACGGGCTTTAGGCAAAGTGCTACTGAAAAGTGCTACTGAAACGGGGCAGGAAACCTCCTTCACACGGAGGGGGCCACAAGTTCGAATCTTGTACCGAGCACCATCTAAATCCCTCACAATCAGAGGGGTTTACGCCTGCCGCCCTGACCAGTGTCCCAACCGCGCGCGCGGCAGTGCTACGGTCCCAAGCCCCGATAACCGGGCTTTTGGCGTTGAAAGTGCTACGGAAAGTGCTACGCCTTGCCGCCATGAAATTCGAGGGGCTGTTTCAACGGAAGGACACGGGCACCTGGTACTATCAGCCGCCCCAAGTCAATGGCGTGAGGCCTCGGCCGGAGTCGTTGCACACCAAAGACCGCCTGGAAGCCATCGAGCGATGGAAGCAGCGCTCCAAGCTGCGCAAGCATCAACTGACCTCGGAACGCGGCTCGTTTGAGTTGGCCCGGTATCTGGCCGCCAAGCAGACCGCCCGGACCCACACCCGGGCATCCACCGAGATCGCAGGGCTTTCGGTTCGCCGGTTTCTTGAGGTGGTGGGTGACCGGCTGGTAACGGATTTCACCGCCCAGGACGTGGAGCGGTTTCGGGACCAGCTTTGGAACGAAGGATGCTCGGATGCCACGGTGCAAACCTACCTCAGCCGGCTGAAAGCCTGGTTTGAATGGCTCAAGAAAGCCAAGCTAGTAGATGGCAACCCGGTGGTTGGGGTGGAGATCCCGCCAGAGCGGCGCACCCGCGCGAACCTCTACTGCAAGAAAGCTGAAAGGGATCGGTTGCTGTCCGCGGTGGAACATCGGGAGGATTTGGCGTTCGTGGTCTGGACGGGGTTCATGGCCGGCTTGCGGAAGCGGGAAATCATCGAGGCGCGGCCAGAGTGGTTTGATCTTGAGGCCGGGGTGATGCACATCCAGGAGACGCCGACGTTCCGGCCCAAGGGGCGGCACGTCCGGGCGATTGAGCTTTCTGACCGTTACCTGGAGTTTTTGAGGCGGTATGGGTTGCGCGGTCCCTTCATGGTGCGCCCGGAGGTGAAGCATGGACGTTCCCGGTATCGGTGGGACTTCCGGCGCCCTTTTGGCGACTTCATGGAGCAGCAGGGCATGGGCTGGGTGACCGCGCATGTGATGCGGCGCACCTTCGCCACCTTGCAGGTGATGGCCGGTCAGCAGATCCCCCTGGTAGCGAAGTGGCTGGGTGACGATCCACAAATCACCTTCAACCACTACTTTGGATACGCGCGCAACACGGGCGGCGCCAGTGCCGCGGATTAGCCGTTGGCCGGGTTGGTGGCCTCGGCAAGGTCCATCGCCTTCTGGATGGAAGCGATGGACCACATCACGCCCTTGTTGCCGTTCATGCCCTTGGCGTATTTGCCGCGCCACGGCTTGAGGCCGTAGTTTCTGACCAGTTCATCAAAGGCAGCCTCGCCACCAACGGCCGCCCGGGCTTGTTCGGTGCTGAGACTCAAGACGGGTTCCGGTTTCAGCCGGATCATGGTGACAGTGCTCATGCTTGTTCGATCTCCCGGTTGATTTCTTCAATGGCGTGCCGGAAGACGGCATTGCCCTTGTTTTCCAAGTCGGTGATGTAGGCCCGCCAGTTGGCGTAGAGTTTCTGGAAGGCCTCCAGTTTGGTGGCGCCTTCGCCGCGCGGGATGGCGATCGGTGCGCCCTCAAGGTAGGCGAAATGCTCGCCGGCGGGTTCCTGGTAAAAGATGATGATCATTCGGCTTTGCCTCCGTGGTGCTTGCCGCGCCGCTCATTAAAGGCGATCTTGGCCGCTACAGCTTCCGCCAGTCTCAGATTGTGGCGAGTGGCGGTATCGAGTAAACGAATCAGGATGTCAGCCGCTTCTTCTTCGATCGCGGAAAACTCTGGAAGGTGATCGCTTGGCGGGTTGCGATGGCGGGCCGCTTCATACATCTCCGAGACTTCGGAGTGCAGAAGGGCGCAATCGGCAGAGAAGGGCCGTTCATTGCCTTCAAACCATCCATTGGAGACATTTACGGCTTTGATGGTGGCGGCCACGTCTTGAAGCGGGCCAAGCTGGGTAATGATGAGTTCAGGATTGACGTTCATGGATTTACTTGTGGTTTGCGGGCGACCAGTTCCCAGGAGTAGGTGTCCACGGCGGGGTTTTTGTGAACGATCTCCCATGGGCCGGTCGGGTTGAGGACGGCTAACCAAAAGGTGGCAAGGCCGAAATCGGGCTCAAAATGGTGGGGGTTCTGCGGTTGGCCGGTCGCCTCGCAGTGAGCGGCATAACGGCCCTGATCAGGGCCGTAGAGGACCAGCAATCCGCCGGGTTTCAGAAGCCGGCGCCATTCATGGATGATTTGGCGATTGCGCGGATAACTGAAGTCTTCCAGGAGGTGGCTGGAGAAGATGTAATCCCAAGCGTCGGAACCATAGGCGACCATGTTCCAAAGCTCCACGTGGTAGAGGTGCGTTGGCGCATCGCCCACCCGCGCGTAGGGTTCCGGCAGATCCACGTTGATGCTCGTGGGGGTGATGGGGTCGCCGCCAAACCCCACGTCAAGGCCGATGCCCTGGCAGTAGGGGGCGAGGCGGGGGCGGCAGAGGGCGGTTTCACTCATTGGCAGGATTCACACGCCTCCTCCGTGCAGTGGCCGCCGGTCAGCGGTTCGTCCGAAAGGTCGTTTTCATTGAAGGTTAGACCAAACCGTCGCGCTATCTCTTGGCGCGCCGCGGTGCTAGTTTGCATATTGATGAGGCATGCCGCGTCATACCATGTCGCTGGTTGCGGCGGCGTCTGGTAACATGAGCAGTCACACGCCGAGTCAAAAAACAATTCATCGCCATCTCGCAGATAGCGGGTCATGTATCCGCATAGGGAGCAGCGATGGTGGTCGGCCTGATTGATGCCCGCGCCGATCATGGCGCTCTTAACTTGCTCAGAGGTGACATTCATAGGGTCGAGGTAGTTGGTCCGGGTTTTATGGGCATCCAGTGCGTTGGAGCATTAAGGCCACGTAATTTTGAGTCATCCCATTGATGGACCCAGCCTTCGGTTTCATCATACGTGGCTGGCTGGGGTACTCCGGAATCCGGCAGCATGACGAGAACGCAGGTTCCATCACGAGGCGCAGTGTCAATCGGAGCCCAGACATATTCCGGGTTCTCTGCTGGCATGGCTGTGATTAAGGCGGCGACTTCCCATTGAGTGCGCTCCGCCGCGCCCAATTCATCCCACTCCATCCCGCCGCGCGCCATAGGGGTTCGCCTCCGCGCAATCGCCTGAAGACTTCTTCCGTCAAGGCACTTAACGAACTCACGCGAAAGCGCGACATCCAAAAGCGATGATAGCGCCTCAAGATTACGCTGCCAGCAGGCTTGTTCCGCGTCCGTCAACGGGCCACAGTCTCCGTCAAGATGCTTTGCGATCGTTTCCTTCCATTCCTGGAGATGGATCACGTCTTTTTTGGACAATCCCGAGTAAAACTCACTCGGCCACCGCAAAAGCTTGGCAACCTGTTCATGTCGGCGTTGCGTGGCTTTGTCCTGAAACGCAAAACTGTCAGCGATGGTTGGGGCGTCGTTCAGCGCGTAGAAAAGCTCCTCGGCGCTGTATAGGGTATTGGTTTCCTCGGTGGAGGTATTGCTCATCGTGTGTTTCCGTTGAAGGTGATCCCGCGTTTGGCGGGCGGGAGTTCGTAGAAGTAGAATACCGGCGCGGGGATTTCCCAAGATGGCAAGTCCAAAGGTTGGGGAATCGCAATCGCGGAGTGAGGCAACAGGGGGGCGGGTTGCGGGTCGGGCAACATGCTGGCCGCTCCAAACTTGTAGGCCAGCACCAGCGCTGCGAAAGCGAAGGCAGCAACGATGGCCCAATCAATGAGTTTGGAGAACAGGTGCGCGTTACAGGCCGCTTCCGGCGGTGGCGCGAACTTCCCGTCCTTGCCGCGGTAGATGGTCAGCGTCTCGGTCTTCATGCTGCTCATCGTAGTTCCTCCTTTCTGAGTGGTTCACGCGAGAAGTCAAATTGCCCCAAAGCCAACGGTGTCTGTTTGCAATCCGTGCTCACCAACGATCCGCGCACCATGTATTCTTCTGGCCATTGGTATTCACCTTTGAAAAGAGGATGCCTCCAGTATTCGGCTTCGGCGCGGTAGCATTCCGGGTGGAGTTTCCCAGCCCAGAAGTCTTCGGTGTAGCCAGTGACATAGGCGTATTGAGTGCCTTTCGGGATCGTCTCACCGCACCAGGAGCATCGGTGGTCCTTTTTGGCGCACTCAACAATTCGGTCAGTTCGAAATGGTGTGCTCATCTCACTGGCAGGAATCGCACGCCTCCTCCGTGCAGTGTCCGCCCTTCAGCGGTTCGTCCGAGAGGTCGTCTTCCTTCTGGGTTGGCCACAGTTCTTCGCGGCCACAATCAGGGCACCCCCATTCGTCGATCCCATTGTAACGGCTGACTAACTTCAGGTCGCCGCATCCGCAGTTTGTGCAATAAGGCTCTTGTGTGCTCATCGTGTGTTTCGTTGGTGTTATTCAGTCTCTAGAATCACAATCTCGCGCTTAACCCGACCCTCGCTATCCACGAAATCACCCCTGTCATATTCAGACGCGGACGAAATATCCCCCTCTGACTCATGCGTGACCAAGCCGATGCTGACGAGGGGACTCAAGCACCCAGAATATTCGTAATGCACGACCTCCGCATCTGGGTACTGCTTTAAGATGGCAATCAATTCTTTGACCTTCATCGTTATTCAGCCTCGGCGGGAATTTTCGGTTTCTGCAAGTGGTTTCTGCATCGCTTGACGGATGGCTTGCCGGTATTCGTTCAGCGCCGCGCGCCCGGCTTCAGTGATGCGCAGGCGCACCTCCCGGCCTGTGCGCGTCTTCACCAGATCGCGCTGCAAATAACCCCAACCGCTTTGCAGGCTGGTCGTCAGGTGGTTGATCGAGTTAGTATCCACGTTCAAAGCTTTGGAAAGCTCAGCCGTGGAACGGGTCGGGTTCTCGGCTTCGAGTAGCAAGTAAAGGTGCGTCAGGCAGAGCTTGGATGCACCCTGCCGTCCCTTGGCGCTTTGATTGGCCAGGGCGGTGATAATTCGGTCTTCAGTTTTGGTCAGCATCGTCGGGAGCGGGTGAGATGGTTTCGTGGTGGTAGGTGTCGGGCTTGATCTGCTCGGCCAGGGTGAGCGCGTGCAGGCCCAGGGTGTAGTCGTCCTCGGTCACCGTCTCCAATTGCCAGAGGCGGTTGGGGAGGAGGTGGAGGAATTCAAAGCATTCGCTCAAGGCTTGGCGCAGGCGGGCGTTTTCGGCCGAGAGCATGGCGACCATGCTGCGGTTGCTTTGAACGACCTCAGCGGCCTCCAGGGTGGCTAATTCGAGGGTCTGGCTCATGGGTTCAGTTGCTTGGCGCGCAGCCAGGCGATGGCTTGGTTTTCGGCGTCTTCGCCGGTGAATTCGTGGTAGTCCGAGGTGTAGAAGCCGCGCAAGGCCAACCCGCCATTAGGCAGTCCAAGGATACGGAACTCTGGCAGTTCGCCCTTGGGTGTGACCGAGTGGATGTATTCCTCCAGCAGGCCGAACCGATGTTGCCACCGGCGGCACGCGGCCCACTTCAGACGGATGTCGGAGTTCTCGCTTCTGGTCGCCTTGACCAGGGCGCACTTGTAAACGGTCTTGCGTCCCGGTTTGCTCTTGTTGCAGAACCGGCACGATTGGCAGGTTTGTCCTTCCGGGCCGGTTCCAGGAGGTGCTGGAACGCACAGGGACCAGTTGCGCTTTTGCGGCTTCTGTGGAGCGTGGCCAAAGAGATCGGGTTCAGTGCTCATGGGCAGGTAGTGCAGTTGGAAAAACTGAAGGTCGAGCGGTGGAAGCGCAACGTGACTTCTCCCCGGGCGCCGTCTTTCTGTTTGGCGACCCGGACGCACAAGTTCACGTTTTCGTCCTCATCACTGGCATCGTCGGCGTTGGACAATAACAGGATCTCCGTGGCGTCCTGTTCAATTTGACCGCTGGAGCGCAGGTCTTCCATGGTGGGAGCCTTGTTGTCGTTGCGCTTCAACTGGCAGACGGCCAGAACTGCGATCGGATATTCCTGCGTCAGTTCCTTCAAGGTCTGGCTGACCTCTGTAACCCGGTCATATTCTTTGTCGTTCCCTTTGATGGAGTTGCGGATCAACTGGAGGTAATCGAGCATGAAAACGCTGGTGCCGTAGTCGGTGACTTCCTTGCGGACTTCGTTGCGCAGTTGGTTGCAGTCCAGCGTGCCGGGATCACTCAACCGCATCGTAGAGAGGTTGATCCGGTTCTGGTGAAACATGAGGTGGTCAAGGTCCGCCCTGGACAGTTTGCCGGCCCGGATTTTCCCAAACGGAATGCCTGCGACATTCGCCATCAGGCGTTGGCTCAAGTTCCAGCCCTTGGTTTCCAGGGAGATCGCCGTCACCGGCACCTGCTGTTCTGCGATCCGCCAAAGGATGTCCATGGCCAGGCTGGTTTTGCCAAGGCTGGGACGCGCGGCGATGACCACGTAGGAGTTTGGGCGCAATCCACCACCGAGGATGTTGTCGAGGGCAGCGTGACGCGTTTGCCACCCGGCATTCTCGCCGCGGGCGGCTTGCTCCATCATCTCAACCGCTTGGTGGAGAAAGTCCCGGATGTGCCGCGGCCCAGTGCTTGCGATCGCAGGGCGTGCCTTGGCAAGCGCCAGCAGTTGGCCCGCGGCGGCGTCCAAATCAACGTCACCGTCTTTGGCGGCGTCCGACAGGATCTTGGCCGTCTGGAGGACGTGACGGCGCCTGGAGGCTTCCAGGAGCTTTTGCAAGTGCCAGTCGAATTCGTGCATCGAGGAGGCGAAATCCCGCATCGTCGTGAACGTGGCCAGTTCCGCCAACAGGACGCGCCCTTCGTCGTCCGGGATCAACCCCATCTGGTTGACCCGGTTGTAAGCGGTGTGGGCGGTGACGGGTTCCCGGCCGTTGTAGAGGTCGCAAACGGCGTTGAAGACAATCCTCCGGTTCCCGGAGAAGAAGTCGTCGGCTGTCAGGGCACGCTGGGCGCGACTGATAGCTTGATCGGGGAACTGCAACATCAGGCTGAGGATGACCTGCTCGGAGGTGTCCTCGACGGGGATCAGCAGCGGGTGGGCCTTGCTGGGCTTCGGCTGGGAATCGTGCGGTTCGCTCATGCCGTGGCGGCTTTGGGGGCGTTGAGGTGGCGGTGAACGTCCTGGCGTTCGTAGGGGCTGAGTTGTTCCCACGGCTTGGCAGGGGCTGTTTCACCGGGGTAAATCACGCTCCAGATCGCTCGCCAATTCGGCGGCTCAGCCAGCTTGCCGCCGCCCGGTTTGCCGCTTTGTTTCGGGGCGTTTTGCGACTCTTGAGCTTTGGCGGATTTCTCAACCCAGCTTCCCGGGTCGTCCAGCCATCGCCGGTTG
>CAZBOT010000024.1:0-5711 GCA_964493575.1 uncultured Candidatus Saccharibacteria bacterium
AAGCAATTATGCACTCGGATACCTTCCGCCGTAAACTCTTGCACTTCGTCTACCGTAATATCAACCATCTCCACTTCGGTCGAATCTTTTCTAATTATCTTAACTGTGCAACTGAGTTCTGTAGATTTGATTTCCGTCTGAAAGTCGCGTAGCTGCTCGGCTTTGCGACGACACGCCATATATTTTACTAATCCTAACTTGACCAGAAAGGATGAGTGTCCGCTTAAAATACGAACCTGACATCCGAAGTGTTTGTTATTTTTTATAGTGTAAGTAATACTTGCGGATACGCCTAAAGTTTCCAATAGACGTACATAATCATTAGCTAGTTCTGGAATAGCAGTTGAGATTACTAAGTCCCTACCGTTCAAGTAACGACTGCCTGTTGTTCCATCAGTATCAATCAACCCCGCAAAAAAAGCCACACGCTCCTCAACTGAGGAAGTAAATAGAAAATTAGGTAATCTATCAACCTTAGATCCAAACTTCTTATTGGGATTTTTCTGTTGCGCTACGCATAGCGTGTTGATAAAAAGATTCAGTGCCTCCGGTGAGGTGCACGTTGCTGACAAAAAGCGTCCAGACTTGGATCTTTTATCTTCTGATATAGAAAAATCAAACCCATAAGTCCTCATGATGTGTGTAAATTTATCGACCACACCATCTTCAGCCAGACCGCAAATTCCAACATAACCAGTAATACCTAAGGTAGTTTTTTTGATCCCCGACGCTCTAGTGGGAGCGCATCTGCTAAGGCCGTCGCCCATAAAAGATCCCATTAACCAGCTAAGATCTGTTGTTAAAGTCATCTGCCCCAGAGGTTTGTTGCGGACTTTTGAGGGAGCGAAAAGTGGTAATAAAGTCGTCGGCTTTCCGTCAGTTTTAATCATACCTGAATAATCCAATCTCTCACCCACTGTGATATCGTCAGCAATTATCCAAGCATTTCTATCTTTAGAGAATATTTTGTGCTCCGGAGAAGTAATTAACACTCCTTTGTTTGTTAGTATTTTAACTGTTGGTTTGTAGGTGTGCCACTTTGCTGCTACCCTATAGCTTCCTCCAGGAGTAACGTTTACGTACTCGCCCACGGACAGATCTTTAATGTATTTGATATCCCCGTCTCCGGTGGAGACGCGAGTATTTTTATCCACGCAACGAGGCTCAAGAGCACTATAATCTGAATCAACAAAAGAATATCCCTCAGGAGCAACAAAGCCCGCACGTATTGCGTTGTTGTAGCGCAGCACTAGCTCAGACAAACCTGAGTCGTCGCCTTTGGGGCGAGGTTGGTTCTGCAGGTTGGGGTTGCGGCTGGCATACCTGCCCGAAGTAGTCCCAAATTGAAGGAAGCTTGTATATACTATACCCTCGTGCTGCCTATCTAGCAGTCCCTCGATGTAAGTTCCTTTGATCTTTTCCAGCTTATTGAGATCCTGTAGATCAGAAACCCAAGGGTACTTGCTGGCCACCTTCTCAAGGAAATCATCGTCGGCCTGCGGAGCCCCGGTATCCGTAGTAGATAGCGGCGTTTCTTTAAGCTTGTCAAAGAAGAGCCACTTCAGCTGAGCTTTGCTATTGATATTGAATACTGAAGTTCTATCGGGATTTTTGTTAAAAAATAAAGAGTACTGGACCTGCCGAACATCTCCCGGAAAAGGGGCATCATTTACCAGCCACTCTTTAAACGCAACTTGTTCTCGGTAGTTGGGACTTTCTGGGTTTAATTCTAATTTTTGTAAGGCTTTTTTGGCCAGCGAAGTTATGTTTAAATTTAAAATGTCTGCGTACATTTTAGGAAAATTTCCTGTACGCTTTACTGGAAACTCCTCGTCTAAAAGACGCTCCTCGTATTCTGAAACCAATGGACGAATTTGATCGTAAATTTTAGCATACAGCTTGGAGATATCATCTTGAATTTCTAACTTGAGTTTTTCAAAATACGCTACGTCGATGGGGATTCCTTTGTACTTCATCGGAATCGTAACCTCTCGATAAAGAGGCATAATCTCCTCTTCGTAAAAGAGATCTAATAGATTTTCTTTCTCTAGTCGACCTTGAAACTTATTATACAATTTAAACGTGAGCATCACATCCCAGCAACAATAGGTCCCTAGGACATCGGTGTCGGCCTTGAACATTTGCAAGTTGGTTTTTGTTGTGGTCCCGCCGTTGGCCTGGATGCTGGCATACAGGTGGGTTTGTGCTTTATCAGCCCAGTCACCCAACTCCAATACGGCAACTTCTTTTAGTCCAAAAGGAGGCTCTTCGTCTAAGGCGTGTTTCATTAGGATTGTGTCGGCGTGTAGATTGGCCGACAAGTCCAATCCATAGCGGTGATACCACACGGAAAGATCGTAAACCCCGTTGTGAGTGAGAATCTTCTTCTGACCAAGCAGCTCGGTAACGAAAGCAACAACATCTTGCTCGTCTAGTATAGGCTCGTTGGTAGGGGAGCGGAGCGGGAGGTAATAGGCTTCGTCCTCTTGGAATGCCAGCCCAATTCCCCAAACATTAGCTTTGATTTCCTCTACGCTGTCGGTCTCGAGGTCGAACGCTACCAAATCGATGTCGCGAATGTTGGACTTTACGAAGTCTTTCCACTCGCTGTAAGTGTCTTTATTAATAATAAATGATTGCATGACCCTCACCATACAGCAGTTATTTCAGATTGTCAAGATAAAAAGTGCCGGTCTTTCCCGGCTGTCAGAGAGGCCCCACGCGACTGGGGCTAAGTGCTTAAGTTGAGGACTTCCTCACTTTAACCAATCGACAGACCTGTAACCGAATCTCGCCTCAACACAAAGGTCCTCGGATCTAGTGATTAGTGCGTGTCTCCAGTAACGCTAGCTTGTCCGCAATGTCCAAGTTCATTTACAGCTTTCCACGCCGCTCTCAATATTCTTGATCGTCTAATGCGATAGCTTCTAAAGTACCGCGCTCATAAAGCAGTTTAATGGCCTGCTCTATGGCGTCGTCTTTATTTTCAGCGGCAACGTCTAAAGTTTCGCAGAGATAATCATCTCCGGCAAAATCATTAAAATATACGGTGACGTTGAAATTTTTCATTGCATATCTCCGGTGTCGGGAATATCTCCGCTATCTACGGCCACAGTGATGATTTCTTTACGCGCCACTGCGGCAGCCACTTCAATCGGAGACTCACCTATATACACAAACTCATCATCCGCATCTAAAAAATAACCCTTAATCTGCAACATTGCCGTAGCGTCTTCAGTGGCTTGAATGGAACGCGTCACCACGCTAACGTAACAGCCGGCAAATATTTCAAACAACCTAGATGCTGGAGCTTTGGGCGGCTTTCTCTTCGGCTTTTCTTTTCTTAAGGCCATTTAACGCCACCTGCCCTTCTTCATCAAGTTCTGTGATACTTCCAGTTAAACCATCCCAACCAAATTCATACTGACCCAAGGTTCCCATTCGATTCTTAAGAACCGCAAAGCACACATACTTATCTTCTTGCGGAGCTTTGGGACTAAAGCCGGGGCGCCACATAGAAAAGATAACGCTGCACGCTTGTTGAATTACGCTACTGCCTTTAATTTTGGTATAGGATAAGATCTCGTCGCTGGGATCTCCCGCGACTTTCGGCGGCTGCAGAAGCAACAACACCGTACATTCCAATTCATTGGCCAGGTCTTTAAGCTTCTGTGTAACATAGGCTCCGGACGCGGTGGGATCAGAAAATCCAGAAGAAATACACTCTAAGTAATCTATAACGACCAGGCGTATTTTCTTTTCCGTGCGCAGCTGCTCTTGAATCACGGCTTCTCGAATCTCTTCTACGGTCAACCCTGACTTGAAACAAAAGGACACGTTGTTGTATTCTTTTGTGAGCGTGCTCTCGATCGTGGCGATTCCTTTGTCGTTGTTCTTGTACATGTCGAAGATCTTGCGACTATACATGCCGGTGTGTTTTTGGATGAGGCGTTGGAACACGAGCGGGGCGCCCATGTCCATGCTAAAAAACATGGTGGGGGTTTCTGCCTTAGAGGCGTTGTTCATGATCTCAAAGGCCACCGTAGTTTTACCGCCGCCGGGAGGGGCCACAAGTCCAACTAACATGGAGGTGGTTATGCGAACGTCTTTATCAATCGCCTCGATCCCCAGCTTGATCGTGTTCTCGTCGATTTCCGTAGCAAATTTACGAAATATACTGGACACGTCGCTCAACGGAATCATTGTCTGTTCTTCTTTGGCGGGAGGCTTTAGGCCTAGGCGTGCCGTGACTGTTTGGAGTAGCGGGGTGTTTTCGTATGAGTACGTGCCGCCTTTCCAGTTGGGATTAAATACTACTTCCACCACATTATTATACAGTTCTTTATCTGAATACCGCTCCTGCCCCGAGCGGGCTGCCTGCAGCTCGGCGCAACCTTTGAGCATGCGGTAAACAATCTCTTTAGAGAAGCCTTGATTTTTATACGTGGAGGCGAGAATCATAAACGCGGTGTTGCGTTCGCCTGATCCAAAATAGCCCTCTTGCAAAGCATACTTAGCTTCGGTGAGCCACTTGGGTTTTTTAGACATGTCGAGTTCGTGAGCTTGAACTTCAACTTTAGGCGCTTCCAACTTCTTCACCTGCTTCTTTTCTTTAATAGCTTCGGGCAAATCCACTTCAACCCAGCCGGTCATAATGTCCGCGTCAATATCATCATCCCGCTTTGCCATAGTTTTTATCTGATCTACAGTGAGCTCTGAAATTTGACTAACAGACAACGGGTACTTAAACAATCCGCTCTTATTATGCTTTGTTCCGACAAGTCTTATAATTCGCTGCGGATCAGAAACCACGGTATCAAATGTAGAAAGGTCTCCGGCCAAACCAAACACCAAAGATTTAAATTCGTCGGGAGTAAACCTTTCTGTGGTCTCCACCGCGACGTTGAATCCTTTGTTGCCAGAAAAAGTAACTTGAATATTTTCTTCTTTAACTCCGCCGGAAGTAAGTCGAGATATCACGGTAAGCGCGTCTTGTCGCGCCTTCTCGGGATTTTCCGCGTGATCAAAGTCAAACAGCAGTTTGTTGGTAGTGACGTCTTTTATCCCCGCCACTGTGCCTGTTTGCTTCCATTGGTTGTAGTGGGTCTCGTTGTACCGATACAAGCTCAGATAGAAGTCTCGCTGATTTGTAGTTACGTGCTTCCACACGTCGTCGGTCACGGGAATAAGTTTCCCTCTCGTTAGCCCTTCGCAAATTCGCACATATTCCAAGCCACACTCCTATAGGAAAAATATAGCACGCCGCGTAAAAAAAGTCAAGACCTTTATACTTCATCGTGTCGTAATTTTCGAGTTCGCTTTATTCCTTGCTCGTCCGCTTCTTCTATTTCTATATTACCTTGAGCGGCCTCTATTTTTATTGCCAACCAAGCTTTAAATTCTGGGGTTTCAGTCAGTCTTTTAAATGCTATTTTTTTATTCTGAGACTGCTCTCTGTGATCTTCTGCGTAGCCTTGTGCCCCTGAAGGAGAGTGTGAACAAAGACACGCGCTGCTGGTTTTATTTTTCTTTTGTCCGCCTTTACCGCTCCCTCTTGTAAATTGAAAATCAAAGTCTTTGGCTGTCAGAGTAAAAAGTTTTTCTCGCTTCTTCATTTAGTTCCTTGAGTATAGCTTACAAAAAGAGCTGTGAGTAGTTGCCCCTACAGACCAAGATCCGCATTCGCAGCCTTCGGTATTTTTACCAAAGAA
>CAZBOT010000024.1:5811-30191 GCA_964493575.1 uncultured Candidatus Saccharibacteria bacterium
CGCAGCCCATCTCAAAGCGCCCCGTATCGCCGGGGCCACGCGTGGAGTGCAAGGGGAGGGACCAAGCTCTGACGAGATATCCCCAAGTCCCTCTACTCGCACATCCAATATTAATCCTCCTGGGGCGGAAGGACGATCTCTTTCAAAACAAAATCAGGAATCTTTTCTGTAAGCTCCGCGGCTTTTTCTTCCGACATCCGACCGGCGGCCACGGCATCGGCCAGGCTAGTGCGCGGATCACGAATCTGCAAAACAGTGCCTTCTTTCAAAGTGATGTCTTGTTTAATCTTGATGTAGTTGGCTTTCTTCGGATCGCGGTTTTTCATCACGGTTCCTATTTGTACCCATTTACCCTTCGACACTCATCTCTCCTATCGTCTGCTCCACAACAGCATCTACCGCTTGTTCTTGGAGTTGTTTAAGTTCTTCTGCGTTTTTAGCTACGGCGGCCACCATAGTGTTCTTTGCAGTCATAACCGCCATGGCCATAAGAAACAGTTCACGTTCGTTGTTGTTTAGAAACTTTGGCTCTTTGTTTGCAAACGGAAACTCCAGCACAGCCTTGAACACTCGCGCTAAACCCTTGCCATTAATGGACTTAGACATGCCTGCAACTCGCGGCATCAAGGTGTTAAACTCTTTAGCCGCCAGGTTAAGCTCTGGTGTATCCAAGGGATCTTGATTAGATGTCTCCGTCATTTACTGCCGCCTTTTTGTTAAAAGATATTTTCTTAGCGGGGGGAGCCTCGGCAGATTTTACTGCTTCTTTTGGGGCCACTGCGTGCCGCTCTGGCATTTGTTTTCCGGCAGCGGTATTGCCGTCATCATCCTCAGCAGCCAAACAAAGGATAGACATAAGACCATAGCGCCGGGCATAGCTCATACCACTACCGAGATCTTGAGCATTACCTGCCTGCTTTACCACTACTTCGGTCAAACCCTCGACAAGCTCCCCGCTCTCTGCATGAATGAGTTGTGTGGCGATAAAGTTGCGGCCTTCGCGAAACACCGTGGGCTGCAAAACGACAACGCCGTATTTAGTGAGGGTGGGGATGACCGCCTCTCGAAGGCCATTCAAAGACAAGTAGGTGCTTTTGAAGAAAGGATTTTTACTATCTTTTGAAATAGCTCCCATCTCAGATTGCACCTGCAACAGGGCTTTGGTTAAATTTTTCATACTTCTTCCTCTCTTTTAAAGAGCTTCATCGACATGAGTTCTGCAATCTTACGAGACGCCACGACAATGTTATCGCTAAACGGTTCGGTCTTTACGACCTTTGCCTCTTGCGTAACTAGATCATAGTTCAATGTAACCAACATAAACTGTTTACGTTTATTGTCGTAAAACACATTATAAGCTGTGTGCATCGATTTAGACTTGACAGCTTCTTTCATGTCTTGTTCAGTGTACACTTGAACCTTGCTGTCAGCAACTTGCTCTGGCTTGTCCTCCAACTTAGCCAGCAACGCTTCTACATTTTCCTGCTCTTGTTTTTGCCTAGCGGCTTCTTTTTCTAGCCGCTTTTGATAAAAGCTTTTTGCCATGAGATAATCCTACTATGAATTTAAATTTTTGTCAAGCGCTTTTTTATGTCATCCAGCGATATAGGTTTCCCATTAATCTGCTCAACAGATACATTAACGTAGGTGCTCTCCGGCATAACCGCCATATGAGTATGTCCATGAATGTTTATCCTTCCTCGCAATTCGTTAGGATGTATGGGTGCATGACTGAGCCAAAAACTCTTGTACTTTACGAACCCGTGAATTTTATTAAAATACGGCGCATACGCAGCTAAAGGAAATTCGTCGTGATTTCCTAGGATAAGGTGCTTGGTTCCTTTCATTTTTTGTAATAGCGATAGTTTTTCTTTGCCCATGCACACATCTCCGAGTACCCATATTAGATCATTTTTAGTACACACGGAGTTCCATTGTTCAACGATCCACTCGTCATGTTCGTCCGCGTTAGTTATTCCTCCGCGCCGCGGCCCAGAAAACTTAGCAATATTTGTATGACCTAGATGAAGATCGCCAATAAACCTGACAGTAGACACACAACCTCCCAAAAAAAAGACGCAATACGGCCTATAGACCCTAGAGAGCAAAACAGAAACAGCTGTTTGCGCAGGCTTTAAGGTGTACTAGATGGCCCCCTGGCAATGCCTACAGAGATCGCTCCACCATATCTGGGATACCTGCATCCCGATGCTAGCCATGCCGTGCGACGGTCTTGGGTTGGCGATAGTGCTGTTTCACGTTAGATTCCCAGCAGTATCTAAGAGCCGCCTTGTCTCTAGCATCACCCCCCAAGTCCAGCTCGCGCACCGAGTAAGATCGTCTTGGGCTAAGGAGTGCCTAAGCGTATATGATGCCTAGGGCTTGCGGTTACTATAATCTACTTTGTCCTATTTGTCAACTAATTTTTTACCAAGATCAACTAACCCGGCCTTGTTCCCGCCGTGACACAGATTGAAGTAGGGGCATTTTTTTCCGAACATATTATGACAAGCCGATTCGTTTTTCTCAAACCTACCCGCTTTAATATTGGCAGCCACATCGTCGATAACCTCTAAAATACCGTCTTCAAACTCTTGATCTATCTCATTGATAATGATCTGGAAATCAATTTCAGGTGCGATACTTATATCCCAGCTACCGTTACAACGCTTGCCGTCCTCTGTTCGAGCATCGCAAGTTTTATGTTGTTTATTACTACCGTCATGGCCGCAGGTCGTGCAAATCTTTTGCCGATTCTTGCGCACGTTCTTAGACATGGTAATGTAGCCCGCCAGGCGAGTGCCATATTTATCTCCTACGGCGTGCATATAAGTAGCCAGCTGTTTGGATTCTAATACCGAATCCCGCTTATAAGGACGAGAGGTGGTTTTGTGATCTAGAATAACCGGGCCGTAGCCTCGGATATTTGCAACTAAATCCACCACGCCTACAAACTTATCCCCATCTTGGTTGGTTAAGTTGATTTGTTCCTGCACAGAAAGGACGGAATCTATTTCCGGGGCCACCTTCAAGCGGTAATCTCGAAGCATTAGTAAGCCTTTGGTTTTTAAACTGGCCCAAGCTAGAAAATTAGCAGCTTGTTTCTCAGACAAGCCGCCCGGCAATAGATCTCGAACCAACTCCGCATCGTAGTCATTCTTCAGATAAGCTATATCTTCGTGCGTAGGTACGTAGATTTCTTTGCCTTGCAGGTCTTTTGTATAGGTGAGGTGCTTTATAAACACCTCTTCAGGATCGCCGCTCTTAGTGAGTAGCGCGTTCAAAGCCTCGTCAAGCGCCACTCCAAAGATAAGAGACGACGAAAGCTCGGTAGGTCGTAAACGTTCGACGTAGTGAAGGCGATATAGTTCGCCGCATGTGAGATATTTATCGGTAGCACTGTGACTAAAGTTCATATATGCCACCTATTATAGCATTAGTTAAAGTTTAAATCAATCAAATTTTCCAACCAAATAATAAGCAGCAAATACAACAGCATACATCATAAGCAACAGCATCCACAGTCTCACAAAATACCCCGGCGAAACGGCGCAGTCATGTGCCACCACTGATTGTAGGAAAACACGTTTGATTTGGCGTTGTTGCACTGCCAACAGCAGGCCACTACGTTGCGAGGGGTGTAGCCTAGTTTAGCATTTTTACGGTCCAGGTTGACGTTGTAGGCTTTTGGGCCGTGCTTAATCCACTTTAGCTTTCGGTGACAATAGTGACACTTGGGACTGGTCTCTGCTATTTTGCGGTACTGTTCGTAGGTGAGAGTTACCTGGTGGCCACGACTGGCCGCGTTTCGTTTCATGTAGGTGTATAAGCGCGCATAGGGCTTGGCATAATATCGAGCATTGCCCGCTTTTTGAAATTTTTTATACATATACTTTCCTGCTTGCTTTATAAGCCTTCAGCGCGAGGGGGCGTGCTTTATTAGTGGAAGAGCTTTTACAGAATAATGAGCGCGATCTAGATCGTAGTTTTCCAGATTGGGATCGTATTTACTTTTGATTCTCTGGGCGTCGGCATATAATAAACTTTCCGCATATCTCCCAGACGCAGCTTGCAGTAATAGTTCGTCCCGTTTCTTGCTTTGTTCGCGAGCGTGCTCTGTAGCCTCGTTAGCCCAATTCCTAGCGGCTTCTTCATTGGCACTATAAGCAACCGCCCTGCGATCAAAATACTCCCCATTATCGGTAGTGCATACGATTACGTAAATTACGTCTTGTTCTTTAGTCATCGGCTCTTCTCCTTCGCGCGGTCGAGGTTGGCAACCCACGAGTCAAGTTTTGATGCTTCGACATCAAGACCCTGGTCGCTAAGTCTGTCTCTCGCGACCATTAAGTCATTCATGAAAATCTGTGCATCATCCGCGCTCAGCACCACGTCTCCGGGTTCACCACC
This sequence comes from uncultured Candidatus Saccharibacteria bacterium, assembly GCA_964493575.1. Taxonomy (GTDB): domain Bacteria; phylum Patescibacteriota; class Doudnabacteria; order UBA920; family UBA920; genus UBA920. Next base: position 10,222 of record CAZBOT010000024.1, read on the forward strand.
ACTGACGACCGTCACATCTTTGCCGATCATATCGAAGACCGACTGGTGGTCTTTGAACGAAAACGACAATGCGACGTGGTTGATGCCATCGCGGTTCGTCTCGAACACGAGTTTCGCTGGGAATGTCCGCCGCTCGCTCATCGGCCCTCCCACTCGCGAAGGGCTTCGTCCGCGATCATGAACGCGCTGCCGTTCATCTTCTTCGGGTCCGCTGAGCGATCCTTAATTTTCGCCAAAGCCATCAAAAGCCCCTGCACGCGAACGTACTGATTTCCAAGCTCACAGCAAAGCTGTTCTCCTTTTCGGGTCAACTCTTGCACGCGGGCATCGGTCTCGGTGCGGGCGGCCTTCCAACCTGCGAGAAAGTCTTCGGTTGGGTCTGGCTCACGATACTGTCTCTTTGCCCAATGAGCTTCCAGTGCCTCTTGTGCCGCCGCCTCAATCTTTTGTTCGTCGGTCATAAGTCCCCCAAGTACACCGCGAATCCATCCCGAGACTTGCAGTAGCGTCGTCCGCGTCGAACAGTTTCGCGCTGAGATTTAGAGCCTTCTGCAAAACATGGGTCGAAGCTTTCTACGCCGAGTACCCAGACTGCCGACCCATCAGGGTGTACCACAGCTAAAGACCTAAAAGATGCGAATGACGTTCGACTATTATTCGCATCTTGCGCATCAACCCGAGCCCAAACTTGGACTTTCCCATATTTCGGGCGACCTCTGGTTTCGTCTTTTGGTTTCACAACTCCCCCGCTTTTAGAAGTTCGGCGTTGTCTTCTTCGATCAGCTCTAGCGCACGGTCATTTTCCAAAATTCCCATGTCGCACAATTTGTCGTGCGCCTGATCCCGCTGTTCGATGGCCTTCCGAAGCATCATGAGGCATTCGTGAAGAGAAGACGAATACGCATCTATCGCAGCTTCTCGTTCAAACTTTTTCAGCTTTTCTTCGAGCGTCACAACTCCTCCAGTTCCGCGAGTACAGCACGGGCGCGTTTGCCGCCGATTAAGTCAGTTCCGACCTGTTCTAAATCTTCAGGTGCTTCACAATACTCCGGAGTTGGGCCTTCGCCTGGTCCGAACCAGTTGTCCTTATTCGCATAAAACTCCAACGCCTCGACCAAACCCTCGATGATTGGCATGGCGGCGTCGAAGCCTTTGATGTACGATTCTTTAGCTTTTTCGGCATCGTCTAAGTTCCACCCGCAAACTTCATCCGGAAATTCCGCACATGTACAATTAAACGACCACAGATGATTTTCAGCCTTCTCATCCCGCATCTTCTCCAGCGCGGCTTTCAGTTCGGGGGTCATTTCACACCTACAACTTCAGCACACTGCGCAAGACGGAAAACGATAGTGATGATCGTTACACATATGAGAACATTAAATGTTAGGTCCTTCAAAAAACTATTTTCCATCACGCACCTTTACCTTTCATTTCGGAGGTTATCGTAGAATCTCCCCTACAAACTCACGAGCAATCTCATCAGGCCGTAGACCGGCGCAGTCGCAAAGGTCGTCACGACTAAACCAAGGCGGCAGCTTAACTATGCTGCGAAAGTCGTCCTCATCGAACTCTTCGGGGTGTGGGCAGTAATCGTACTCGCGAGCTAGTTGATAACATATCGCAAGTCGTCGTAGTTTCATTTCGTTCATCATCTACCTCCGTATTTTAGTCAACTTAGCAAAAGCCACACCCAAACAAAAGACCACAAGCCAAACGATACCCATACCAAAAAATCGACAATTATATTTCCTCCTCTTGTTTCTTGAGTTCTTTAAGTTTTTCCTGCAACTCATCCGGCATACCTAGAAAGTATATCAACACCAGGCCAGGAAGAACTAATATAGCCGGGTAATAGGTAATAAGCAGCCCAATGGCTGCGAAAACTAAAACGACCATCGCATAAACTAAAAGTTTTCCCACGCCTAAAAAGAAATACCCAAGATGCTTTTTCATTTAACGACCTTTCTTTGGAAATATTGGTACAGGCCCCGCGATTTGCGCCTGGTTACAGGGCATTCCTTACACCAGACCGGCTATTTTTAATATCACATAGCTTAGCTTTTGTGTCTTGCAACATCTGTGCCACCCATAACCCATCGTTAAGCTTTCGATTTTTAGGACTGGGGTGTGGCATGTGTATTAAGTTTAAAGAATACCCATACTTCTGGCACAAAATTTGCATCTTCGTCCGCGCGGTCTCCCCCAAAGTAATAACCGGCTGATTGGTTTGTTCGGCAAAACGAACAGCGGCCTGTAATACCAAAGGGTCGTGGCTATTAACTGCGTAGTACTCTACTCCCAGCTGAGATGCCCACTGCTTCAGCGTCTCGCCAGAACGAGTTCCTACAAAAGCCGTGTACTGACTTACGTTCTTTTTTGATGGACTGTCGCCTACAAATAAAACACGCACAGCTCACTCCTAGAACAACATTCTACGAAAAAAACCCAACACATGCAACAATAAAATTATTATTATAAACATGTTACCTAGGGAGCGTGCCAAAGATCACCTAGTCGATAAGACGGTAGTGCTTTAGTCTAGTCTCATCAATATATACTGACTCTGAGCTAGAGTTCAGCCTGACATCTTCTTTGAACTCTGTTAAATTTTCTAAAGCCTCTTCTATAGTTAGAGCTATTATCTCTTGGTGAGTCGGCGGAGTTTCTCTAGCGGCTATCTTAGTCAATACGGCTTTGGTTATTTCGTTAAGATCCATCACATCTCCGTGCAAATTTTTTCTCGTACAAGAGTTACTTGGAACCGAGCGTTTGTCGAAGGCCGAAAAAGTTTGTAGGTAGTCGCAGACCCTACGGCCCCCGCAACAACATCGTCGTTTTGCAAGTTAAGGATAATATCGCCTTGTCGAATATCGGCTTTGTATGCCGGATAGTTGGGTACCACGTCGGTAATTAACCCATTAGGCATATATACAATACCCACGCCGCCGTACCAAGAAGCGCAGTCTCTGGAGGTTTTATTTTGTAAAACGCCTTGCGGATCTTTTTCTTCCGCGCTGTTTGTTTCAGGAGCAAATTGAACTATAGTACCTGACGGGCCGGACGGCAGACCGCCGCCCTTAGCTAGTCCCCCAGAATTTCCTGACACGAGGAGCCATAAAAACAAAGCATGAATTGTCGCCGAAATAGCCAAAGTAATTCGCAAATTAAAACTCATACCCGGCTCCTACGAATACGAGCCCGTTAGTAAAACCACCAAGTCCTAAGGAAATTCTTTCCGAAAGTAGCCGTTGATATTGAACGCCAACTGTAAAATCTTTTTTGCTTTCCACTGAGGTCATACTCGCGTTGGTTTGCCGACTCAGCTCTCCCGTAGCCCCGTGACCCAGCATAAGAGACAATCGGTTTTTACGATAGGTTATCTTTTCTTTGGTGACGGTGACTACTTTCTCAACCTTTGCTTGCTTTTTAAGATACCGCACCTCAGCCTTAGCCGCTTTTAACTTCTCCTCGCACGAAGGCTTTTTTGTGCAAGAGTATGCAACCCCATCCTGATTGATGGTTTTCGCAAAAGTGGGCAAAGTAAACAGGAAGCAAAACAGAATAATATATTTCATATTACTTACACTTCTTTCCACAAATAGAGTAAATGTGTGAGTAGCATTTCGACAGAGTAGTTAGGATGTTGTTGATGTGAATGTTCACTTCTACCTTGGTAGTTTTAATACTAGAAACCTGCTGCTGCAAAGATAGTATTGCTTGTTGCATCATCACTAAGCTACTAGTATTAGCCTGAAGAACTGCAATAGACGCATTGATCTGAGCCATTACTGCAGGACCTGCGACCGAATTTAACATAGCCACTTGAGATTTCAACGAGGCCATATCAATTTCCAAAGCAACGACGCGTGCCTCCAACGCCGAGTCTTCTTGTGAGTTGATAAGGATCATCTGCTCCAGTGTTATGAGCCGAGTGTCATAGTCCGGGTGAGTGATTTCTACCCGTTCGGTTTTAGCACAGGCTGCAAGAAACAGCGGTATAAAAATAAGATAACGCATACTACTCCTTTGGTTTAATAATTATTTCTAGGTTATTAGTAATTAAGGCTGATCGAAAAGCATCAATCCAACAACGCGCTACGTAGGCGGAATGCGTTTCGTGTTTGTCTTTGGGTAGTTCTCTTATATTATCAATAGCTCCTCGATAGGTAGTCTCAAGTAGATTTGCGTCGAGGCGGTCGGATTTCCGTTTCAAATACCACTCCTAACTCTTTAAGTGCTTTCTTTGCCGCCATTCGCGTGGCGCCGGGATTTGTGCCATAGACAGTTTTAATTATTGTTTTTGTGCCAGCATCAGCAATATGCGCGCTCTTGTCATCTGCCATTATAAGCACGTAATATTCTTGGCCGTTGTCAGCTTTTAGAACCTGCATTGATTGTTTGATACCGTCTACTAGTGTGGTGTATCGAATTCTAGTGCTCAATATAAAACTCCTTGAAATAAGTACAAGACAAAGCTTCTTGTGTTTTGGGATTTTCTAGAAGATCGGATATCTCATCGGTACTTAGCATAGGAAATTCATGTGCCAGTATAAAGACTAAGCAGTTATTTAAATACTCAACTGCCTCAGGCGAAGATAAAGCTGATGCCTTTTTAAAGTATTCCGAATACTCTAGTTTAAATCTAGATTGCTCTTTTAACAAATACAAACAAAGATCATACGCATTCATAGTTTAAATTTTTTCTCTGTTTGTTTAAGTGCCTCTTCCGGAGTTTGTTTATTCACAAACCTTTGCCAAGAATAATAGCACAACAAGCAAATAAAATATAATCCAGCCACGTGGTAGATAAATTTAAATATGCCAGTCAATAATTTCTCCTAGCCGTTATGTTTAATAATCTAGCTTTTCCGTGCCAAGATATTTCGCAGCGATCGTTTAAAGAAACGAGGCAATCTTCAATCTCCTGAACCATGTCCTCCTCTTCGTAGATCGCAGGCCGCACGTAATAGCGTATGAAGAAAGAGAGCGCTGGCGGAGCTACTGCCAGCAGTAAAACTGACACTACCATCAACACGATAAGAATAAGCCCCAGCGCGTCCACTTAAAACTCCTTTACCCCAATTAAAGGGCGAACCACTCACTACTATAAATTTAGAATTAAATCCCTTGCGATACATATAGGAAGCTGGATATACTGGAATCATCTCGATGTCTACACCGGCATTGCCAGCGGCCACTGTGAAAGTGGCGCCGTTACCTAAAGCTTTTTTAATAGCGCGCTCTTCCTCAGAATTTTCTAAAGGACCTTCCAAAGAAATATTGATATAATCAAAGTTGGAAAATTCTCTTACACAACCCGCCACTCCTTTTTTTGTATAGTCGCAGGAATGCAGCTCAACATCTGAGCACACGCGATGTGGAGACTTTGCGTCGCCTAAGATAATAATCGAAGCCATTGCCGTTCCGTGTTCTGAACCAGCCTTCTCAGTAGAGGAGTATTGCGGGCTAAACACAGCTAACCCGGCTATGGAGCTATCAACAAGTCCTACCTTAATTGGAGCAGCCAATGCGACAGATAAAAACAGCCAAATCATTCTTGCCTCCGTAAAGTTAGAGTACCTCCATCCACAGTGAGCTTATGGCTTTTACTTTCTACTAGCTGGATTACCGCTGTTTTTAATAGCGGCATTGTGTTTTCGTGTTGTACTCCAACCAGGTGCGGTAAAGATTCGACGTCTACAAAATAACGAACTTTAATCACGCTTTCTACGCGCTCCTTAAGCTTTCTTATCCGTGAGGCTTTCCGTCTTGACTTTGCCATAACGCTCCAATTTTTTATCTGGGCTTCGATTGTCCACAACAGCCCACAAATAAGCAATCCAACTATTAATAATATTCGCATCAAGAGTACCTTCATGGGCTCGTACCTCAAGAGTGCCGTGCTCAGTAGTAGCTTTAGGATTTACACTAGAGTATCTAGAGACACCGTAAAATAAATCTTCCCAATCCAAGGGCGTTTTAATTTTGCTAGTACCAACACGCCGAGCATATGAATTTCTCTGCCTACTTTTTTCTAACAGCGGAAAAAATTTATCCTGTGCCATCACAAGATTTTTAAAAGCGGGCACTGCGGTAACTTGCTGCCGCATATCCAAATGCACATGAAGTCCACAAGTGTGATTTACAAATCCACCATGAGCCTGAATAATTTTACACACGGCATTTATAATCTTGCGGTAGTTGCTGGTCTTGGCCAATACCCGTATTTCAAATCCTTTATACGCCCACGTACCGAAACCCGCAGGTTTTATGTTGGCAGGATAGATGTAGTCTTGAGCGCCGAATTCTCCATACACAACTTTACAGCGAGCTAGAAGTGCGGGGTCGCTTACAGGCCCCCTCACACTTCCATCTGTTCCTACCGTAACAATTCCGCGAAAGCCTTTTAAATTGAAATGTCTTTGTAGTTTTTGAACGGAAATTTCATTCTTAAACATACACTCAATTTCAATTCCAACATGTCGTTCCAATGTTTTAGGTTTCATGTGGTCCTCTAAAAGCTTCTATATATCTTTGTAAAGTTGTACCTTCTAGACCGGGTGCGGTGTTGGCTTCCAATACCCATGCGATATTTTCTCTTTCCCGATACACTACGTCCACGGCAGCAAAATCTAATTCAAGAGCGGCCACCGCAGCTAGAGCTTGTGTACGAACTGCATCAGGCAGAACAATTCCGTCCCGACAAAACACCCAACCACTGGCAAAGTTTTTTATCAAGCCGTCACTATGTGTGTCTGCGCGCCGTCGCTTTTTAGTAAAATCAATTACGTTGTTTTTAAAAACGTGAACTCGATATTCATGAGCTTTCACTATCGCCTTAGTGTACAGCGGACAGATAGAAAACTCATCATCGGCTCTTAGGATAACTATACCCCGCCCCTCCTGACTTGTAACCAACTTTCGACCAAACAAAATAACATCTTCATTTCGCCAGGCAGCGGCCACTTGCGGGTTGGTAGTAAACTCCGGAACATTTATTCCTGATTGCCGCATCTTTTCTAAGGCGGTAATTTTATTTCGTGCCACGGCAACTGCCTGTGGTTTGTTTAAGAGAGTATAATCTTGGCCTCGAACTCGGGGGACAAAATCATATCGACCCCAGTTAATAAGGACGCTGCGTCGCGGTAGAATTTTATCCCCTCGGATTCGCAATATGCCCAATCCCTGGGCCAGAGCCTTAGCGGAAGCTGACCCAAGTTTATAAGGCACCAGATATTTCATATCAACTCCCGGTGGGAAGAGCCTCGATTTCCGGGGCCAGTTTAAAGTATTCGATTAGTTCGGCTGATAGCTGTTTACCAAACTTACCCGAATCTGTAGCCGCGGGAGCGCGCCAATTATTCGCCTCGGTACGTCGGGTATTCGTACTCGTAGTAGCTACTCCCGTAGGTTTTCCCTGTTCAAATTTTGCCACCTCCAAAACATCTCCGGTTTCTGGATTGAGACGAATGAAAGATCCTGATGCGATATCTCGAAGTCCCACTCGATCCAAACCCATGGAGTCTAAGGCAAAAGTTATATCCGCGTGAGAAGTGCTGAACACGTAGGTGTCAAAGTCCGGCACCCACACTACTGAAAGGTTGCTGTTATTCGCCGTGGCGATATCTAATATTCGCTTTCCTTCGGCGTCTCGAGAAAACAAGGCTGCCACATAATATCCCACCAAAGAATTAGCCATGGCCTGGATATTTGTCGAGCTGCTATTTACTTTGTTTTTCAAATAGGAAATTAAAATTGCCTCGGAATCGCAAGTGGAGAGTTTCAAATCGAACTCATCTACATTTCGAATTACCCCGTTGTGGATGAGAGAAGTATCCTGTGCTTCGTCGTAGAAAGGGTGTGTGTTGTTGTGGCCCTTTGAGGACGTAGCCATCCTAGCGTGAAGTGTCAAGGCCGTTGCGTCTTCCTGATAAAACCCCGCACCAAATCGCGTGTATTCTCCAGGCTCCGAAGCCTCTCCGTAATTTTCTTTTTGATATTTAAATTGGCTGGTAACGGGAGAAAACAACTTAGCTATGACGTCTTCTTGCGCAGGCTTTGGTGCCGACCAGAAATCAGAATTAACTAGCCAGCGCTCTCCAAATAGATTCCCATTTCGATCTGTGGCGGCGTACCCAAGTCCGTCTGAGTTTGACTGAGACATTCGAATCGCCATCAAGTCTACAAACTCACTAATCAAAGGTCGAGTCTTATCAGAGATTCTTGGAATTATAAGTACCTTACACATATTATCCTACCATTTCATAGTTAGTATTTCGCTCGAAGTCGAATCGAGTATTTTCTGTACCGGCCATTTCCTCAGTGCGATTTATAATGTAGTTACTTAGGCGATCACTCGGCCTGAACGTGTTGAAGAAATCCTTATTAGACACAATAGGGCCGGTCCTTTGTTTGTATTCTACAATCAGTTGTAGCGCTTTAATCCAGTTGTGTATCTTTTTTATATCGACGCAGCCGTGATGCAGTCGAACTTCTAAAGTTTTGTATTTCTGGTACGCCTGATTATTTACTGCGCAATATCTAGGATTTCGCCCTGTATCATTAGTAGCATTTAAATCTGTGTTGTTGTTGGGCAAACAAAATTTATTATTCCTACGCTCTGTCGTAACCATGCTGAGCATCCAAGGAACAGCTTGTACTAGATTATAATACACGAGGTAGGGATCTCGATGCCGCATGTCGAAGTGCACGTGCAATCCACAAGATTCATTAACTCTAGCCCGCACCTCTGGATGGGTCAGAACTTCTCCAAGCTTGAGCAAGGTTTCCTTTAGATCCTTTTCAGCAATTAGCGCGGTTACTTCGTGACCATACTCTGTGTCCCCAGGACGCAAGCTTCCATCTTGCTTAGTCATTACAACAGATGCTAGTCCGTGTTTAATAAAAAGGGTACGTAAATTATGATCATTCGATTCTGATAGAAATTCAATTTCAAGTCCAATATAGTTTTGCGTGGACCCCTTATGTGGGATTTTATCTCTGTTGATAAGAAGCGCTGGGTCGGCAACTTTGAGATCTGATTTTATTGAATGCTTAAACACCCCGCCCACGGTAGTGTATTCAAATTTTCCATAATACTTAGTTTCTTTCTTAGGCTCTTTCGGATATCGAGTTCGAGATACGCGAAGGCAATCTCCGGCTTGTCTAAAGGCGTCTTTAATTTTTAAAGCTGTGGGGTAGGTGTTACTTGAAAATACAAAAGGATGTTTCCCCAGCGCAAAAGTTATGTCATAAGTACAAGGCTGCTCGTTTTGAGCGTCTCGTCGATACAGGCTAATAAGCATCTTTTTAACTTCTGGAAGTTCGGAACTAAAAGCCCTAGCTAGCGCAGCAAGACGCAGACTTCGTTTATACTTTTCTGACCGATCTATTTTTGTAATTTTATATTTGTATTTCATTTTTCCACCGGAAAGGTTTTGGGTTTAATAAGTCCGTAATTAACTAACCCGGCGCGAACTACATGAGATCCCTCATAAATATCAGCACTGATCTGCAGAGTGTCGAAAAAATAAAACAGCAACTCTTGAAACTTGGTAAACTGTGCTTCTGTTAATCGTTCGCTTTTCAAGAAGTCCCGCTTAAGCTTTGCGCGCCGAGGGTCGCTAGCACTTAGCGGAATCTTATTCACGGTCAAACTAGAAAATTTAGTTTGCCCCAGACTGTGCATAAGGATTCTATCGCCATCAAGCTTGATTGCGACATTAATCTTACAACGATAGCACATATCTAAAGCAAATTTTGAAAGAAGAACGAATGCCCTTTCTTTGGTAAAATTTGGATCTAAATTGCTGTGTTGAATTTTAATAGCTAGCATATCATTCCTTGTAAATAGACCAGTTTAATTGGTTAGCATTTCTTATAAAATTAAGAACCGCTGCGGAACCTTTGTGGCCAGGTTTGATTAGGGAGTGTTGAGTTATTGGACCAGAAGCAAACACCATACCACCTGCATATTGATCCAAAAACTTTAAGCAATTAATGTAATTACGTAGAATCGCAATCGGACCATCGGCGGTGAAGCCGTGACTTTTATCGGCGATCGGCAAAAATACGATATCGAAATTCCTTTCTGAAGTCATGAAAGGAGTGCCCGCGCGTATGCGATTCTCTAGGCACTGCTGCCGATATTCCAGCAGCGCGGCTGGAAACTCTTTGATAAACCGACGCCCTGCCAAAGAGAACTCCACAAACCCGTCAGCAGTACACTCTACTATTAAAGCCTTGGACCGTACAACGTCAAAAGGAAATTCTTTATCGGCATAGTAGTGTAGCATATCACTCTCCGAACGCGGCCTTTATGGCAGCTTTGTGTGCGTCATTAATAAGTTCTCTACGCACTTCATCAGTCATGCCTGGACCCTCATGCAAATGCCACAGACTGGATTCTTTGGTAGTGACGTTAACTCCGATGACAGCGTGATGAACCTCTTCTTTAGTGGTAGGATTCTTTCTGCTAAATTTAAACTTCTTGAACTGTCCCGACATAGGCGGCCTCGATTTCTTCTTCTGTTAGAATAATAAATTCCCCGTCGCTGCTCACTAACTCATACACAACTTCGCAATTTAGATGTTGGTCAATATGTATGGTTGTATCTAGTACTTCGTATTCCTCTAAAGTAAATCCATTACCATAAGGGAAGGGAATTTCTATTTTGTTTCCGCTAACAAACTTCGGGGTCACTGCAAATTTCTTTTCTAGAAAAACCACCCCAGCCTGCTCTTGTTCCACGTATGCAAATCCCGATTTAGTCATATCAAATCTATCTCCTCTACAACGTGTACGCCACTATTCGGAACCAACACTTGATACGCAACGCGACTGCCGCTTAAACTAAGCGTGGTCGTTACCATCATAACTGTAGCCTTTATAGGTTCATATGGAGATTCGTCAGAGTAGTATTGTACCAACATACCCGGACGAAATTTCGGGACAGTTATAGTATCTTCTTCAAGAAACACAACGCCATTTACAAGTTTTTCTACATATACTTTTTTCATAAATACTCCTACCCTCAAGCAGATCTCCGAAGAGACCTGCTTCAGAGTATTAATATCCGAGGTTTTGAATGAGACGTCGGAACATGGCGCTTTGTGCTGCGGCGCTCACTGAACCTGATGCGGGAATGGAAGCATCCCAAGCAGCAGCGAGTTGCGTTTGCGTGAAAGTTAGCGGTTGTTCGGGGACCAGTTCATAATCCGCCAGAACATCCTCCAAAGAAAAAGGCCCATTGAGGGTGGTAAAGTTTCCTGTGCTCCCCACTCGACGAACCGCGCGTCCGGCATTCAAGGCTTCTTGTAGTGTCATGTGTTCTCCTTCTGGGCTGTGCCCGGGTTAAGATACAAGTTCTAAAATTTCTACAATGTCTAGTTTTCCGGTTTGACTTTTTCCCTTAGTGTCGTAATACTCAACAAACGATTCGAAGTTATTACGTGGAGTAACGACCGCGACATAGCAGTAGCGCTTTTTTGAATTAGGCAGTTTACCTATGACGCGAACCGCCCCCACTTCAGATTTATAAAGTTCTCCTATTTGAATTTCCACGACTACTCCAGTGAGTAAGAATGAATTTGTCCGAAGTTTTCTATGAGGTCTTGCAAAAGAGTTGCCAGCTCATCTTCAGTTTTTATTCGTTGAATAAGTTTAAAAGTTCTAAAGCTTACTGTCAATGTTTTCATTTCAATTTATCTTTCATTGTTAAATATCCATATATAATAAGTTCGATTAGCACCATGCTATAGATAACAAAACCTCCTAAGAAAATAACTGCAATAAATTTATGAGGCTCTTTCCAATTAAATTCCCAGAAAGCAAGAGCTAATCCTAGTCCGACATGCAAACAAAAAAGTAAATACATATTACCTCAATAATGACAGTGAAGTCTTTGTTTATCCCAGGTAGTTAAACGATCCCGCACTTCTCCGCGACCCAGCCAAGGACTCATTACCGTTCCAAAAGAATGTTTCATGCCTAACACGTGACCGAGTTCATGAAGCAGTAAAGACTCTAGATCATACTCAAGAAGATTAGTTGGTTTCTTTATAGTAAAGTTGTAGTGTTTATTCAAAACAATATCAGCATCTATGATTTGATTGTAGTTGTGAAATCTTATAGTAGTCATCCCTTGAACATTGCTTTTAAATGACCACACCTGCGGCACTGAAATTACAAACCTACCATCTGCAACACTTCCGTAGGGATATGATTTTCCTATATAAAATATAGGAGATGTTGCGGCAGTGTTCCACGTATTAGTTGCAGCTTTCAGAGGCGCAACCCAAGAGCTAGGAAAATTGGAACCTAGCTGTAGGATTATTTTACTGGGGGCCACGGCCTCATACTCCTCGCACGGAGAATTTACACAGCCGGATAAATAAAATATAAAACAAAAGCATAGTGTAATAAGGCCGCGGCTACCCACGAGAAAGCTCCATAGTGTGAGAATTTTTTCTGCAAAGAAAAGAATCCTATGATAGGTATTATCATTTTTATTTACCGGGTTTCTTTAGAAGCCCAAGATAAACCTTCAATAATAGGATAGGCGGTGTTCATCAAGGGAACATAAAACACCCCATCTAAAGCAAAACCCCTTAGTGTGGAGCCTGTGATATAGGCGGCCACCTCTGGTACGTTGTCTAGTTTTGGAAAAACTGGGTTCCGAATTGCATTTCCCACTCGTAAATCTACAAGCGGGAGCTTTTTAATAATCTCCAAGCACGCTTTTAAGTTAACGCCGTCTGTGATAAATTGGTTAGAACATCGTCCTGTCCATCCACGTCCTTTTGGTTGATGACCAAAAAAGCAAATAACTCTTTCGACCGGCCAATCCTCGGACAAGATTTCCGCAAATTGATGCTGTACAATCTGCTCTTCCACTACGAATATTTTTTTATTTGCCATAGGTTTCCTTTATTATGTAATGGTCCGCCGGGTGGGACTTGAACCCACGTGTAACCAACTACCCTTTCGACGGCTTATAAGACCGAGGGGATACCGGCGGGAAAAATTAGGCGACAGTCTTCTTAGTGATAAAGGTGCGTACGTCAGCTGTGTCGTTGTCGTTGTGGCCCAACCACGTACCCTTAAGTTTCCAGTTGTTGATAATATCTTTCGGATCTTTTACCATTGCTGTGACGTCTTGTTTTGCAAGATCGAACAAAAAGTAACCAGATGCTCCAACAATTCTATAATTCAACAAAGAAGCAAACAAGTCTTTGTTTGCGTCCATCAACATTCTAGCTAGCTCTTGGTCATTGCAGTTGATACATCTAATGACGTCTTCGGCGCCTTCGTATTGAGCCTCAACAAACTCTACGTTGGCCACCACATTACGAGCCAAAGACAAAATCAAGTTACTCACTACCGGATGACACAACCAAGCGCTACTCAAAGTTCGATATTCAAATCCGTAAGATGTGGCTCGATACTCTCCTGCTAGGCCATAGTATTTTCTACGCAGGGCGTTGTCAATCTTACCGAACATAGACACGGCGGCCACACCTAAGATATTGTCCAAAGCTTTTACCGCTTGAGTTACAAATTCTTCTTCTTTGCACGAGCTGAAATGGATATGTCCGCCGCTGGATCTGATCAAAGTATTCGGTCCGTCCGCCACATCTCCGGCCATGTTGTAGGCATTTCTACTAGGAGCACATCCAAACTGTTTGTATTTTTCTGGTGCCGAATCAAATACTTCTTGTGGAATTTCTACCGTAGTTGCCAAAGAAAGATTGGCGACTTCCGGCGAACATTCGAGCATTTGCTTAAGACCTTGCTGAATTCGGTCAACAATAAAAGCGTGGCATCCGGCAGGGGCAAACGACATTTCAGCTTGAAACCCGTCGTTAAAAATTCTTGTTTGGTCGTAGCCGCCGCCTTTCTTTTGATCGCCGAGAAGTTTAAAAGCGGGGATCACCTGATTATTTTTATCTAGCAAAAACATCTCGGGGTCTGCTCCCATAGTGAAGTTGAGGCTTCGAAGTTTGCTATTGTCTTTCAAATACGCAAGAAGAAGTTCGCATAATTCCGTGCTATCTTCAACAGTTTCTGTAACATAGCCGACATACTCCGAGGAGAGGTATCGGCCGTCAAAAATAGTACACATGCCAGAACCAGGCCCCGCCCAATAGATAACTTTTTTTCCGCGGGTGACTCCTGTTTTCATATTACCTCCAAAGTTAAATCAAAGAAATGGTTGCGATTAATATTACTGTGTGCAATAATTGATCAAGACCTATAACTACAAAGAAGCTATGACGATCTCCTTTTTTCCACAAAGCGCTAGTTGCTCGTGACGTGAACCAATCAATAATTAAATGCGAAGCTCCGTTGACAATCGCATATATCGGACCGAACACACACATCACCGCGGTGTAGGCGCCGACATGAAGCAGCAACCATTTGTTGGAGCTGCTCTTGTTGATCGCCATGTTGTCTGTTTGCACTACGAAATCAGCAATCCAATGTACTAATAAAACTAAAAGGATTGTGATCGTTCTTTCATCCATCATAGATTCCTACTTTGCTGGATGCAAGCAGAACATTTGTAGCCTTCATGATAGCTGCCCCAACCTTCAGGCATAAAGGCTGCTTGAGGAACGTTCGTCGGTTTATACCTATCGCCTTCTATTCTCATGCACTGCTCTTCTCCGAGGCGTTGTGTCCCGCAAACATAACAGGTAAACCAGCATTTGTAAATATACTTGGTACTTAAAATATAAGCTCTCATATTATTCCTCGCTCTCAGATGGGTTCGCACCTTGTCTTCGGCCAAGGCCAACGCTCGTCTTGCGTTGTTGCGCCCCTATCTCAAAGCGCCCCCGAAGGGGCAGAGGCTATCGCGGCGTACACACGAACCTGATTTCCTTCACCGTCCCTTTAGCCAGATTCTCTGCTGCTTTTCCGGCAGCAATGCAGTTTGCTTTACCTGAAAACTCGGCTGTTGTGAGCGCGTTAGAATTTCCCGAACCCATAGGTCCGACGTGCATCATTAAAATCAAAATATACATCTTTCACCTCCGCATAATGCGCTGTTAAAGTTTATTCAATTCCCTTTGGCCCGACTTCGGCGAACCACGCCATAAAGATCAGGCGCCACTCTCTTCCTAAAGGAGAATCAATAATAAATTCTTTGTCACCATGCGTCCAAGAGCATCCAGGATATTGCTCATAAAAGTCTGCCATTTTTTCTATGAGGCCTAGGGAGGCGTCCCCGCCGACGTCTCGGATTGCGGTGCAAGCGTGGGTGCCCCATACAGTGTCTGACAGTACTTCATCCATCGCGGCATACAGAATTTCTTTTTCTAGTTTACTCAGTCCGTTGTTTTTCAACAGGCCTCCCCTTTGACAATCATTAATTACTTGTCGTCTTGGATCTCGGTACAGATAATTTTCCAGCGTTTGCCGCGAAGATGTTTAGAGTGGGAAGGTGAAGAACTCGCAACAGCTACGCTCATAAATACGTCTGCACAATCCAACTCAAACTCCACAACCTGCGGGACTTTTATAACGCTCGGATGCCATTCATTGGGTCGCACAAAACTGTGCGCGGTCACCTGATCTGTTTCGTTCACGAGTCCATTCGGCGTGAGTCGAACGTACTGACTCGAATGCCATTTTTCATGCGCGACTGCGCCGCCATCGAGAAGATGTCGAAAGATTTCTGTGGTCGTGCAGAAACATTTCATTACTCACCGTCCTTTATTTCAGTGCAGACAACGCTCCAGCGCCTACCTAAGAGAGTTGAGTCTAGGTGGGTCCTAAGGTGTCTGAGTTCAATATCAAGATCGCGCGTGTATTTTCTGTAATCGAGTACGAATTTCGCGACGCGCATTGGATCTGGGACGAGCTGCCACTCGTCTGGATACTCAAACATCGGGTTATATTTTTCGCCTGTCGAGAAGAAGAGGAAGCCGTTTTTCATGCTAACAAAGTAATCGGCTTCCCAGCGCTCGTGTTGCACCCTTTTCCCCGCAAGCAGCGCACGATAAATATCCGACTGTGTTTTGAAATCGCTCATACTATCTCCTTATTTAGTAAGAAATCCAGTACAAGTGTGTTCTTTTGGTGCGGGTTTTTCATAGGCGCTTTTCATGGCCTGTAGGGTCGGCTTTGAAGGGATAAAAAGAGACACAAACACGAAGGCTAAACCTAATACTGTACCGTAGGTAAGCGCTCGGCCTGCTTTTTTTGACTCGGCCTCTGGAAAGTCTCCCGTAGCCAGCCCCACCACTCCCAGCACTACAAAAAACAACACAAGTCCTGCAATAACCCGCAAGTATGTGCCAACAGAATCCAACACATCAATCCAATAAATCGACCACAAGTCCATACTACCTCGCTGTTATTTTACCAACCAAACCGAAGAACCGAGCGGCAATAGCCGAGAGCTTCCTTTAACTTCCCGCATGGTTTCTGATCGACCGTAGCAATATACAAGAACGCTGTGCTTTGGAAGTTTTTCGATTATTTGCGCTGTGCCCGCGGCATCTACAGGGTCGTACATGTAGTATACATCCGCCTGAGGTAATTCAAAATCGGCGGCCAACACATCCCGTACATAGGCTTTGCAGTTTGTTTTACCGTGCTTTTTGAAAAGCTTGTTTGCCAAAGCAACCCGCTCAGGAGATATATCATAGCCTTGCCACAGCGAAATGCCATCTAGATAGGCTGTAATTCCCAAGCCGCAGCCGATATCTACAAAGCTTACTTTCTCCCCTCGAAAGTCGAGATATTTTAAAACCTCTTTTAATTGCATGGTCCCGCTAGTATAATTCCGATTTGATGCGGTAAATCCGGGAGTCCACTCGGCAGGCTTGCCTTTTACATTGTTTACAGGCCGGGCCACATTTTTATCCTCCTCAGGAAATCCCAACAGGTCCTTTATTGCATACAAGTCCTCGATAGTGCGAAGATTTAGCACGCGTCCCCCATTTTTTGAAGAAAGTTTTCTTTCAGGATAAGGGCAATTTCTTTAAAATTCAGCATTCTCCTATCGTTCAACTCCGCCAAGATAAACTCATGAGATTTGGCCGTAAACCTGACTTCTGCAATATCTACCAGCCATTCAGGAGCACCATATGCCAGTCGCGGCATAGTTCCCCGCAATAGTCCTTGAGGAATTCGTGGATAGTTAATACTACAAGCGTCGATAGCTACGCCCAAACAGCAATGTCCGTGTAAGGTTTGCAAATAGTACCCATCTTGCCGATACTCTCCGCTTTCCAAAGCTTCAATCCATTGCTGCATTTGAGCTTTTACTGCCGGAGTGTTGTGCTTTTTAAACCAATCCCGTGCGTAAACCGGGTTTGCTACGTATTTCACTTATACTCCTTCACCGCAATGTTAAATGCGATTTGGTATATTTTATAGCCTGGCGCCGCTGTTTTAAGCGCGGCTATAGCTTTTCCTTTGCCATTATATAGGCCACGGCAGCATTCCATCCGCGGACAAATCCAAAATAGCCGCCAGGATTTTTAATATAGCGGGGACATACTATATCGACCACACGACTAAGATCCTGACCACAGGCTTCGGCCAGCTTATCTCTAATGCCCTCACCATTTTGGGCCAGGGCCCTTAGCTTATCGGCCAACTGGAGCAATTGTTTTCTTTCATCTTCAGTCATAGGGGCTGCCTTTTTAATTAGCGGCCAGAAACAATGCGGCCACAAATAGGCTATAGCTGAATAAATATAGGAACATAGCATTTATCATAGGGCACCTTTATATATGGGCGGGGCCAATGCTGGATATATATCACGGCCTAATCGCCCGGATAAGAGGCGAAACAGGGTAAAAGGCTAATGGTTAGGGGGAGATGAGATCGTGCTACCTAGGGGCTATTAGAGCGTTATAGGATGGGTCAAACAGACCAAGCACGCTCAACGCGATATCCCTCAGCCTCAAAGCGTTCTTTAGCCAACAGGGCGGCATCAACGCTAATATACTTGCGAAAGCCCATAAAGAGGCCATCCCGCCATAACAGCAGGCCCTTGCGATAATCGGCCATATATACCTCGGGGTTAATAAATGCACCAGCCCCGGACCAAACAGAGCCTGCGAAGAGGATGTGGTGCCCAGGACCTTACGGGACGTGCCAGCCCATAAAGATAAAAGAAAGCCCGAACCTAGAGGGGGATCTAGGCCGGGCATAAGGCCCTGCGGCGAGGGGGATGCCGAGGGCATAAGGGTGCCTTGACCGGCTTATGGTGCCGGGATTAGGCTTTTCTGTCCATCGCGTCTTAGGCGTTCCCAATGGGAAGCTGCACCCAATCCCGTGGGATGGGGGACTCATCAGCGGCAGCACTACTGCCGGACAATGGCGCGGCCTGTCAGGATGGGTGTCCTGCAAAGCTCGTGCCAGTGTTTCGTCCTGTGGCGGGTTAACCGTGCTCGTAATCAGGTCCGCCAAAGGCCATGGGCATATCCAGGGCCAGTCGCCACTTATGCAACACCTGTGCCAAAGCAGCCTGTGACCGTCGATTCCACACGGTATATACCACGACACCGTCCTTGCCCACGTGCTTGGCTCTCATGCACACGGCGGGGGATTGTGCAACGCGGTCCATCTCGGGCAGGGCGAGGTCATAGGCAGGGGCAACAAACACCTGGAACATAGGCATCTCCACGGCTAAGGGTTAATCCAGCTAAGCAGAGGCCCGGAGTGTGTCCAGGCCCCCATTAGCGGGATTAGGCGTTTTGCTTGAGCTTAGCCAAGAACTCTTCCAGGGCCTGCACGGTGGCGTTTTTGTCCGCGCCAAGCTTACCGGCGGTGGCCATGAGGCGCTCGGCGTATTTGGCCTTCTCCTGCTGGCGCTTGACGGCCTGGTTCTGCTCCAGGGCAAAGCGGCACATATTGGCAAAGGCCTCGTGGTCCACGCCCAGGATGGTCTCTAGGTCCTTGGGCATGATCATGCTGCGCCCGATCTTGAGGCAGCCCTTATCGCTCACCTCGAAGCCCGGTTGGATGACGGTCCAGTTAGCCTTGGGACGTGTGTTGAAGTCGCTCATGGTAATCTCCTTTGGGGGAAAGCCCCGGTTTGGTTGGCCGGTCGGGCCGGTCGCAGCTTCCTAGTGCAACCGCCGTGCCACCGAAAAACCCAATGATTTCGCAGGGGTAGCCCGTCGAACTAATGGACAGAAAACCGGCCAAGTGCTCGAAACGACTCAGGAATCCGGCAAGTGTCAAGTGCCAAAAGTTCGACACCAGAGCGATAAGCGATTGCCAGGATGATCGGTGATAGGCTCGCCTACGTGCGCGCGGGTGCGTGTGTACGGGGGGGGGTAGGGTGTTTTACGCGTTGATGACCGTTACAGTGCATGCGAGCAATTTTTTGGATTTTTAAACTTAATAACTACCCACCTTACCTACGTGCTCTTTTAGCTTTTTAGCCATGTTCCGTCTAATGCCCCTAGTAGCATCTAGTCTGGATCTATAGTTTACAGCTTCTCTTACAGCCCATCCTCGCCAAGAGGCTGTAATAATCCATTCATCGGTGTCCGAAGATCTATGTATCCTCCACTTCATTCATCCTCCAGATTTAAGGCCTCTAGCGGGCTCTAGGGGTAGCCCGTCATGATTCACCTTGGCCCTCTCCTTCAAGTACAATCTCTCCGCCACAAACAGACTCAAGCACAATGGTCCCAGTGATCAGGTCGATGGATTTGATCTTGGCCGTAATAGTGGCCCCCTCAGTGCCTGCCCAAATGCCGGGAGCATATTGGTCTTTGGGAATGGTCAATATGGCCTCATCTGCCCAATTCATTTTAATCGACAAGTTGTCCTACTCCCCACACAAAAAGACCCGCCGATACAAGACTGCCCAGGCCGATCAGCGCAGCTTCTGAGTACAAATATTCAACTCCCACATAGCCCAGTAGAAATAATAGCGGGGCCATGGCGGCATAGGCCAGTAGCTTTTTCATTTAGTCTCCCCATATTTAATAAC
>CAZBOT010000025.1:0-28971 GCA_964493575.1 uncultured Candidatus Saccharibacteria bacterium
CCCCTCGTACCACCGAGTTGCATTGTTTTACATCTCTTCTCACTATCTTGAGTAATCCATACTTCTGTGTCTAACGGTCGTCACCCATTAAAAGTATATAAAAAAGGAACTAGAGGGTAGTTCCTTTTTAGTACGGGTGTTAGATGTCCTGTTTAGTATCAGCCAACATCTTAATCGTTGATTTGAGTGCCTTTATGAACGCTTTAATTTGGGCTTGAGTAGTTGATTCACTTAAACTCAACCGGATGGTTGATTGAGCCAACTGTGGTTTTACGCCCATGGCGATTAAAACGTGTGATGGATCTGTTGAACCAGTTGTGCAAGCACTACCAGTCGCAACAACAAATCCTGCGGCATCTAAATATAACATCAAGGCTTCACCTTCAACACCCTTAACCGAAAAATTAATCGTACCAGGCAGTTTAGTCAGCGCAAAGTTTTCTTCTATAGAGTTGAGTTTGGGATTCTTTGGACCGTTGATGGTTACACTTTTAATTTTTCTTAATTCAGATTCTAGTTGTGATTGTAGCTTGTGTAGTTTTTTAGCGTTCACAATTTTGCGTTTCTGAGAATCTTCTAAGGCAGCAGCAAAGCCAACGATGGCCGCAGTATTTTCCGTACCGCTACGTAAGCCACGTTCTTGCCCACCGCCATAAATAATTGGCTCAAGTTTTACCCCACTGCGAACGTATAACATCCCCGACCCTTTTGGACCATGAATCTTACTACCGTTCAAAGTTAGTAAATCAACTTTCAGTTTTTGCACATCCAGCTCGAGAACACCACCAGCTTGGCAAGCATCAGTATGAAAAAGGATTGGCGCGAGATTTTTTTGATTGCGTTTACGGTTCAGTCCTGCGATAACTGATCCAATTTTGCGGATCGGTTCAATGGTCCCCACTTCATTGTTAGCGTACATCACTGACACGAGCATTGTATTAGGTTTGACCAATTTAGTGATTTGGTTTGGATCAACTAAGCCATGTTTATCAACTGGTAGATAATCAACTTGCCAGCCATAACCTTTGAGTGCCTTTACACATTCTAATACTGCTTCGTGTTCAATGGCCGAGACAATGATATGACCAAGTTTTTGATAATTACGAGCATAGCTCTTTGCCACCCCTTGAATAGCCAAGTTAATGCTTTCCGTTCCCCCACTGGTGAAAACAATTTCAGAAGCTCTAGCTCCGATTACTTCTGCAACAGACTTTCGTGCTTGTTCAATGGCCTGACGTGATTTTTGCCCAGCTTCGTGCAAACTACTAGGATTGCCAAAAAAGCCCATCTGGAAGGGTTTTATGGCCTTTAGGACAGCATTACTAGGCTGTGTGGCAGCTGCATTGTCAAAATATACCTTATTTTTCACCTTGACAGTATATCAGAAATATTGCGTAATCATCAAGTCCTTAACGACTCGATTTTACAAAGCCTGCAGCTGTAGCTTCGGCTTCAGTTTGAAAGCACATTTCCTCTTGGGTGCGATCGTAAAAGGCCCCTCCTTTAAGATGATAGATTTTATTCTTCCCTGAAATATTCCCCTTGATCGGGCAGCTGTTGTTTGTCCCAATAACTGTGTTGGTTCCCTCCCCTGCTTGTACGGTGTTTGTCGACTCACTTGATTGAGTGGTATAATTAATAGGTATGGCTTCGATTTGGTGCTTTGGCCAATAAGTATGGCCGCTGTATAAACCACACGCAAAACTGATTAGCTGAAAACCAGCCCCAATCAGTAACAGCTTCCATTTTTCCAAAGCTAACAAATCCATAAATTTATTGAGGGTAAATTATTAATGTCGGCCGTCAGTTCTTTCAGACGGCGAAAGGAATCTATGATTAATCGATACGCTTTTGTTTTGGGGCGGGTTTACACACTGTCTTTAGCTGAGCTGTTTTTTTATTTTCAAAATCACCAATGGCCTATAAAGATTGTTGACCTTTCCCACGAAGTATTAATAGTTGAAACGGAACAACCCCTCGAAGTTCAAAAAATTCAACAGGAACTCGGTGGAATTATTAAAATCTTAAAAGTTCTTGATGAAGTTCCAAAAAAAGAAACAGATTATATCAACTTTGCATTACAGCATTATTTTAAGCCGAGTAAGCTCAAACGGGATTTCTTGCAAAACGTAAAAGGTAAAATTCAGTTCGGGATTAGTGTTTATTTATTGGATCCGGAGATCAAAGCGTTTAGTGAACCAAAGCGACTAGGGATGTTTATCAAACGTGCTATGCAAGATGGTGGCTCGAGTATCCGCTTAGTTCTTCCACAATTTAACTCATTAACCCTTGCTTCTGTGGCAGTGAAGCATAATAACCTCTTGACTAAAGGTGCGGAGATTTGTGTGCTAGCAGCACCAACAAAATTGTATGTAGCAAAAACTTTAACTGTCCAAGACTTCGAAGATTATGGCCGCCGCGATTACCAGCGTCCAGTGCGTGATGATAAACAAGGAATGATTCCACCCAAAGTGGCTCAGATGATGATTAATTTAGCTGGGGCCGAGCCAGGGTCTACTCTTTTAGATCCTTTCTGTGGTATCGGGACAATTGTTCAGGAAGGGGTTTTGCAAGGATACAAGATGCTTGGAACTGACATTAATCCAATAGCAATTGCAGGTAGTGAGAAGAATCTTGAATGGTTCCGCAATAGATATAAAATCCCTAAAGGAAAATACCACGTGGAAGTTTCCGATGTTGCTCAGGTTTCCAAAATCGTCGCCAATCTGGCGAAAATTGGGGCATTCAAGCAAGTAAACGGAGTCGTTACCGAGGGTTATTTGGGCCCAATGTATTCCGAATTCCCCTCCCCTGCAGATATCAAGGCTAATTTTGCGGAACTAACTGAATTGTATACTAAGGCCTTTAAAGACTATGTAAAGTTTTTATCAACTGGTGATAAGGTCGTAATGTGTCTCCCCTCTTATAAAAAAGGCGATACCTATACTCGGCTTGAAAACCTTGACTTTATTAGGGATATTGGCTATAATTTGGTAGATTTGATTCCAAACAATCTGGCCGCGAGTTTGCCATTCCTGAAATTAACGGATCGGGGCACGGCAATCTATGACCGGAAAGACCAGATCGTCGCCAGGGAGATAATCATCTTCGAGCGACTCACTAATTGAACGACTTCTTTGTCAGAGCCTCCGCTCCTCGCTCTGCGTACCTGTTAGTACGCGTCGCTGCGGTGCTCGGCTCTTCCGCGAATTCGTCCAATTATCGAGCCGCCATTTATATTGTATGTTTAACCTTAGCTGATGAAGCATCGTCGCAAGTCGAAATCATCAGACTAAGATGAGAAAATGTCATGGCACATAAGAAAGCCGGTGGCTCAACCAGTTTAGGTCGAGACTCCGTATCCAAACGACTTGGTGTTAAAATTTTCGGTGATCAACGCGTTAATAAAGGTGAAATTATTGTCAGGCAACACGGAAATAAATTTCACGCTGGTAAAAACGTGCAAACCGCTGGTGACTCAACTCTTTACTCTTTAATCGATGGCATCGTGAAGTTTCAAACCAAAATGGTTCGTAAATTTCACGGCAACCTTCGTAAGACACGAATCGTATCTGTAGAACCAGTTGTAGAAGCGAAAGCTGTAAAAGCTCCTGCTAAAGTAGAAGCATAACACTATAAGAAAACCGCCTCGAATTTCGAAGCGGTTTTTTGTTTATCCAAAATCTCGGTTGAACGGATCATGGTCACGGAAGCCTCCAAGTCCTGATGGGTCGTAAGCTCGATGACGAATTTCCATGCTATCGAGTTTTCGTGTCTCTGCTCCTCTACTTTCAGTATAAGCTTGAAACAAAATCTCAACTTCTGAATCAGAAAGTGGCAGATGAAGTTCTTCTCGAATAGATGAGCCCAGAGCGACGCTCCTGAGTCGTTTTTTTGGAATAGTTTTAAGATCAAACATCATTTCAAACCCACTGCTCCGTTGGCTGAGTTTAAATTGGATGTTCCGGAGAAACGCGGCGCATTCGCCGGCGAGTTTGCCGATCGTTTCAGGTCGAATGAATGGCCCGCACTGCTGCACTCGGTCTAGAAATTGTCGCTCGGTGTGTTTCTTCTCATTAACTTCAAAACCAAGCGTGGCGTTGAAGCGATTAGCCTTCGGAAGCGTTACCCAATAAACTTCTAAAGTGATTGGTTCAACTTGCATATTTCCTCCTAAATTTGCTTGATTATAACCGCATCATCGATTTTTGGCAATAAGAAAACCGCTCCTGGTAAAGCTTTGGGGCGGTTTGGAATTTATTCAGTGATCATGTCGCTTCTGGACATCACGCTCGGATTGTTCATGCACATGTACATCCCTAAGTCGTCGTCATCTGCAAAAGGAGAGAGTGGGCTACCATCATAACTGACTACCCATTGCGCGCATGACAGAATTAAATTAATGGTAGGAAGCAGTCCTAGTAAAGGGTTGGCAGAAGCCTGTTTGGCCAGAGTCCTGTCGGCCAGCGGTATCATTAATCTTTCTAGTTGTGCGATCCGGGCCGGGTCATTAGTTTGTTGATACTCTCTTGCGTACGTGTAAAGTAGGGCTGCGTTTCTTTGCGCTGAGTTAGAACGGTGCCAATTTATAGCTAGCAGCAGAGAAGCAAATAAAACCAATATCACTAAGGCTGGTGTATATTGCTGCAATTTATTTCGTTTTGATTTGGTTTCTGCCATGACTATTTCTTTGTTTTAATTATAGCCTTAACAAAATCAACAAACAAGGGGTGTGGTGCGAGAGGTCTGGATTTGAATTCGGGATGGAATTGGGTCCCAATAAAGAACGGATGATCCTTTAGTTCAATAATTTCTACTAGTTGGCCATCAGGAGTAGTACCAGAGATTACTAGTCCAGCATTTTCCAATTTTTCTCGGTAGTCGTTGTTGAATTCATAGCGATGTCGGTGACGTTCAGAAATTTTAGAAGAACCCTTGGCCTTAATCCAACCACCTCTGAGATAAGCCTTTTCTGTCTTAGTACCCCGAGTGATTGTACAATCCCATGCCCCGAGTCGCATAGTTGCGCCGTACTCGCGATTAAGGAGAAGTTTTTCTTGCTCAGGCATAATATGAATGACGGGATGACGGGCTTTCGAATCGACTTCTGTTGTATGAGCAGTTCGAAGGCGACAAACATTACGGGCAAATTCAATAGTCGCTAGTTGCATTCCATAACATAATCCTAAATACGGGATTTTTTGCTTGCGCGCGTATTCAATGGCAGAGACAATCCCCTCAACTCCCCTACTGCCAAAGCCACCAGGCACACAAATACCTTGGTACCCTGCCAGTACTTTTTTTGCCCCTTGTTTTTCGATTGTGGCGCTGGAAATCCAATCTAATTTTACTTTAACGTTGTTGGCCCAACCCCCGTGTTTTAAAGCTTCTATCACCGAAACATACACATCAGATAATTTATAATCCCCTGTCTCAAAATATTTTCCTACTACCGCAATGTTGATTTCGCGTCCAGATTTTTCTAAGCGCGCAATTTTATCGGCAAATTTTTTCCATTGTTTTAAGTCTCGCTTGCGGGACGGCATGTCAAAGTGTTTGAGAATGCTGTCGGTGAGTCCCTCTCTGTCAAAACTGGCAGGAACTCTATAAATGCTGTCGACGTTAGGAGCAGAAATGATATTCTCTGCCGGAATATTTGTGGTCCATGCTAGAGTTTGCTTTCTGCGATCATCAAGTTTTTCTTCGGCCCGGGCAATTAAAAAATCCGGCTGAATTCCAGAAGAAATCAGTTGCTTAACGGAGTTTTGCACTGGTTTGGACTTCATTTCGCCGATGCTAGGAGGTGTTGGCAAATAACCCACATGAACGTGAGCAGTATCGCGGCCATGGCGATACTTCATGATTCTATTCGCCTCAATAAACAAAATATTTTGGTATTCACCGACCGTGCCCCCAATTTCACAAATGACAAAATCGGCTTTGCGTGCTTTGGCTGCTTGTTCGAGTCGATTTATGATTTCTTCGGGAACATGCAGCGCAACTTCTACATCTTCACCATCATATTCAAAATTCCGCTCTCGCTGAATTATAGTTTGATAGAGTTGTCCATTTGTAACGTAATTAGCTTTTGATAAATCTGTGTTAAGGAAACGTTCG
The DNA here is from genome assembly GCA_964493575.1 of uncultured Candidatus Saccharibacteria bacterium. GTDB lineage: Bacteria > Patescibacteriota > Doudnabacteria > UBA920 > UBA920 > UBA920. Next base: position 6,118 of record CAZBOT010000025.1, read on the forward strand.
TAGTTACCAAGGTCTTGATCGGTTTCCATACCATCGTCGGTAACAAAGACTTCACCGTGTTCTTGCGGGCGAATAGTGCCAGCATCAACATTTAAATAAGCATCGCATTTTACAGGTGCAACCACATAACCGCGAGATTGCAGTAATGCAGCAATAGTAGAAGTCGTGACACCCTTCCCTACTCCGGAGATAACACCACCAGAGACGAAAATAAATTTAGTATCAAGTTTTTTAGCTTTACGAGTTTTGATGTGATAGGACATTACAGACTTTCTAAATTAATTTTTGTTTTGGCTACTACGCCAGGAATCAGTTTTATCTCAATCGAGTATTCACCAAGCTGTTTAATGCCATGCGGTATCTGGATTTGTGATTTTTGTAATTGAATTTTAGTTTTTTGATAAATGGCACTGGCTACATCCTGTTCTTTTAGACCACTGAATAATTGACCTTTATCACCAGTTTTTACTTTGACCGTGAAAGTTCGCTTTTCTAATTCTGATTGGTTTCGTCTGGCTTGTTCTTGAGCTTTAGATTTCTGCGTGTCTTTATCTCGCTTTTCTGTGGCTAGTTTGGCGGTGGCTGCTGCTGTTGCAGGCTGTGCCAGGCCTTGTTTAATCAAAAAGTTGTTGGCGTAACCAGCACTGACTTCTTTCACTTCCCCTCGCTTCCCTATCTTGGGAACATCTTTGTTAAGAATCACTTTCATATTGCGAAAAATTACTAAAAAGAAAAAACCCTCATACCGAGAGTTTTGGCTCTTTTTTATTATATACTAAGTTTTTCTTGATGCAAGTGGATAACTGGCTTAAATCTGCAGATATTTTCGCATAGCCAGCAAACTGGAGATACCGCTCAGAATAAAGGCGATGCCTAGCTGAACCAAAATTACCAAACCAAAAGTTTTAATATCACCGTTAAAGATGTTTGCCCCTGGAGTTAAGTAATTACTGATTCTAGGCAGCATCTGGAAGTAAATTGGAAACACCAAAGCGCTAGTGATGGCAGACGCAATAATACTGTAGGCAAACGCTTCAATTAAGAATGGCCCACGAATATACCAATTAGTTGCTCCAACGAGCCGCATAATTTCGACCTCTTCACGGCGATTATAAATGGTTAAAGCAATGGTGTTAAAAATTACTAAAATCGCAATTAAACAGAACACGACCATTAATATTGAACCAAAGGTTACAATAAATTTTAGTAAAGAATTTAATCGTTCGATGATTACACGATTGTCTTCAAAATTCACTTCATCAATCAGATCACGATACGAACTGTTCTCCAGCATTTGGGCAATTGCGGGATAATCTTCCAAATTGTTTGCTTTTACTTGGAGGGTTGAGGGGAATGGGTTGTCCGTAAGTTCCTCCAATGAATCTAAGATTTGATCATCGCCTTGATGGGCTTGTTCAAAGTTTTTGCGGGCATCGTCGCTGGAAACATAATCTACAGAACGAATTCGGCTATCTTTTTGGAGTTCGTCGCGAATAACCAAGATGCGGGCTTCAGAAACATCACTTTTAAAATAAGTACTGATATCAACACGTTCTTGGATAGAGCGAACACTGTAACTGGTAATAACAAACAATAAACTCATCACCGAGAGGATAATCAAGGTGATGGTCATAATTAGAGTGGAAGCTGCTGCTAACCAGAGATTGCGACGGAGGTTAGTTAGCCCACTTTTGATAATGCGGTAAAGCTGAATTAATGATGGCATAAGATTAAAGTTTGTACTTACCCTTTTCTTGTTCGATGGTGACTTGCCCGCCTTCAATAGTAATCACGCGTTTCTTAATTTTATTCACTAAGTCAGATGCGTGAGTGGCTAGTAGAACCGTAGTGCCAAGTTTATTTATTTTCAAAAGTAAATCTATCACTTCTGCAGCGTTGATTTCATCTAAGTTACCAGTAGGTTCATCGGCGAGAAGGAGGACTGGTCGGTGAGCTAAAGAGCGTGCAATTGCCACGCGTTGCTTTTCTCCTCCACTCATTTCATGTGGGAAGTTATCCATTTTGTGAGATAGCCCCACCAGTTCTAAAATTCTCGGTACATCTTTGTTGATTTGTTCTTTGCGGTGGCCAGAAACTTCCATGGCAAAGGCCACATTTTCAAAAGCAGTCCGTCGAGGTAATAATTTGATGTCTTGAAACACTACGCCGATCTTTCGGCGCAGGTATGGTAAATCTGCTTTGCGGATTTTGCTCATATCAATATCATCAATCAGAATTTGGCCGTCATCCAGCTCTTCCTCACCAACTAACATCTTTAGCATTGTGCTCTTCCCTGCCCCGCTCATGCCCACTAAAGAAATAAACTCCCCCTGCTTAATGTGGAGGTTAATGTTGTTGAGGGCCTTGTGATTGCCGTAGTATTTGGTAACTTTTTTGAACTCAATCATGTGTATTTATTATACCACAGGATGCAGCTAGGCATTTGCATAATTTATTTGTTTATGGTATAGTATAAAAAGTAGAAGTGTGGTAAGGCCACACAGCGTACCGGCGCGCTCCGGTTTTTCTGTAGGAGGATAGAAATGATAGGAATGATTGGACGTAAGAAGGGTTCAGATCGTACGGTTGAGTACAATCGCTTGGCACATCCAACCGAGGCAGTATCTCAGTGTCTCACATTTCGAGAGATCTCGTTACTTAAGACTGTCTTAGACGGTCAAGCCAAGCTCAGTGATGAGGTCTGGCAAAGTTTTCAGGACCATATCGAGGGTTGTTGCGACTGTCAAACCATGGCAGCTAATGAACTCGGTTTTCATCGGGCAGTGGTGAGGATGATCGGCCTAGGAGACGATAGTCTCCACACTTCGGCACCGCCCGAAAAGATCTGTTCGGTGTTCTGTAAGACCCACCGGGTTACGCGGAATCCCAACATGACCGATTTCAAAGAAGAAATCGTTCATTAAGAATTTCAAAGCAGTCGCTCTCACGGCTGCTTTTATTTTATTTGGCTTTCTAAATATTTTTCAACAAAGTTGTCCAACTCACCATCGAGCACACTATCAGGATTACTTTCTTCGTAACTGGTGCGGTGATCTTTGACGAGTTTGTAAGGATGAAGTACGTACGAGCGAATTTGATTCCCCCACTCTGCAGACTTGAACTCTCCGCGGAGTTCTTTTTTTTCTGCAGCGAGTTTTTCGTCTTCCAAAGCTTGGAGTTTGCCTAGAAGAATTTTCATGGCTAGCTCTTTGTTTTGGTGTTGACTACGTTCGTTTTGAATACTTACCCGGATGCCGGTTGGTTTGTGAGTAATGCGAATCGCACTATAAGTAGTATTAACACTTTGCCCGCCATGACCAGAAGAAGTATTGGCCTCAATTTCTAAATCTTTTGGGTCCAGCTTTAGACTCTCTTGTTCGGCCAGTTCCGGGATTAATTCTAGGAGCGCAAAGGAAGTTTCGCGAGTGTGTGCAGGATTAAATGGCGACAAACGTACCAAGCGATGTACTCCAGCTTCACTTTTAAATAAACCATAAGCATTGGGGCCTTTAACATGAACAGTGACAGATTTAATTCCTGCTTCGCTACCTTTGCTTTGATCCAAGATTTCTGCTTTGAGATTGTGTTTTTCGGCATAGCGTAAGTATTGGCGAAGAAGCATCTCCGTCCAGTCTTGTGCATCAGTACCTCCTGCTCCGGCATGAATCGCGAAAATCGCGTTGTGATCATCGTACTTGCCAGACATCATGACCAACAATCGGTTTTGATGATAAGCAGCTTCAAGTTCTTTGACTTGTTGTTGTAAGTAGCGTTCAGTTTCTTCGGAGTGATCGGTATTAGTGGTGACAAGTTCTTTAACTTCCGCAATTTTATCGTCGATGGTTTGCCAAAAATTTACAAAGCTTGTTAAGTCGTTGTGCTCTTGAGAAATTTTTTGAGCGGAATCCGAATCATTCCAAAAATCTGGAGCCTGCATTAAGTCTTGCAGTTCCAAAATTTTCTGCTGCTTCTGCTCTAATTTTAATTTAGATGTTAAGCTTTGGGCTTCTTCGGCCAACTGTTCTAAACGCGCAATTAGTTCATTCATTGCTTAATTATACGTGAAATTTGAATATAAAAAAATGGCCGCAGATTAGAGTCTGCGGCGTGTGTATGTTGTGAACGAATAACCTTCGCGAGGGTCTTCTGATTTGTCCCAACGGTTAGGATCAAAGTTCGGAAAGTAGACATCACCTTCATAGTCTGAATGGATCTCTGTGATTTCCATTTTGGCTGCGACTGGTAACGCTTCGCGAAATACGCCTGTGCCTCCGATGACAAACGTGTTGGGATCGAGAGCTTCCGCACGTTGCACGGCGTTGCCGATACTTCGGCAGAAGATGAGGTTCTTCATAGCTTGTGCTTGATCTAACTCAGGAAACTTTTCGGAAAGGATTTCCTTAATTTGCTCCATGTTTTTTGATGTGAGAACGAAGTGTTTACGGCCGGGTAAGAGTTTAGCTGTACCTGTACGATCAAGCATACGTTGGAGGATGCCAAGAAAGGTATTTAGACCCATGATTATCGGATGACCTTTGGTGAGAGTTTTGAACCTTTCTAAATCCTCGGGAATGAACCAAGGTAAGTCATTGTCCTTACCGATTACACCGTTTCTTGCGACGGCGGCGATGATTGTGATCATGATAAGCTCCTAAACTGCGACCGGCGCCTCAATTTTTCCGTAAGGTTCGTAACCGATCAGCTCGATGTTTTCCCACTTGAATCCGAGTAGACCATCAACGCCTTTTCCGATGAGGTGGTCAGCGTTAACAAAATTTAGGGTTGGAAGCTCCTTTGGTTCTCGTGACAATAGCTCTGCAACCGCGGCTTCGTGGTTACTGTAGATGTGGGCGTCGCCAAAAGTGTGGATGAACTTTCGTGGCTTCATTCCCATTACGTGAGCGATCATTCGAGTTAGTAGCGCGTACGAGCTGATGTTGAACGGAACCCCGAGAAAGAAATCGGCGCTTCGTTGGTAAAGTTTGCACGAAAGATATTGCTCATCTTTGATCGTATCAACCTTGAACTGGAACAGAGTATGGCAAGGTGGTAAGGCCACATTGTCTGCTTCAGCCGGATCCCATCCAGAGACGATGTGTCTACGGGAGTTGGGATTCTTTTCCAAGTCGTTCATTAGTCGAGCGATTTGGTCGAAACCATCCTTGTCTGGATAGTGGCCACCGAAGTTGCGCCAGGTGTATCCGTAGATTGGACCGAGGTCGCCCTCGCTGCGCCCGAAGCGCGCGGTTTGCTCAGCTGTCGACCATTCATCCCAGATTGTTACGCCAGCTGCTTTGAGTGATTGATTGTCAGTTTGACCCCTGAGGAACCACATAAGCTCTTCAAAAATCCACCGGAGCGGAATTCTTTTTGTGGTTAAAATTGGAAATGTTTCGCTGATGTCGAAACTCATTTGGACTTCGCCAAACAGAGAAGTTGTCCCGACTTTAGTTCGATCATCGTGACCGACACCGTTGTTCTGGATTTGCCTCAATGCGTCGTGGTATTGTTTCATATTTTCCTCCAATTTAAGCTGAAATTTCTGTGTTCAGCTTAGACGAAGTTAATGTTTGTGTCAAAAGGCCTTTTAGAAGGAGTTATTTTTTAATACTATCCTTCTGACTAGCTCCCAAATTTTAACATGAATTTCTTGTGGGTTTAGTAATTTCCCATCTTCTGAGCATTCTACTAGTTTAGTGTTCGGAAACAGCTCGGCAATTTCTAAATAAACTTGTTCCGCTCGGCGCAAGTGCTCCAAATCAGTTTCGTGGATATCAGGCACTGTGCCCTTATCTTTATTCCCCTGCTTCATTAGCTCAACAGTCATCTCTACTGGTAAGTGCAAGATAATCGTTAAGTCAGCTTTAGGAATATTGAACGTATTGTATTCGAGATGATCCAACCACTTAAAGAACTTAACCCGTTCTTGGGCGTCAGCAATTTTGGCACCTTGATGTCCAGCGTTAGAGGTAACGTAACGATTGGCAAGGACAATTTTACCTTCAGCCAAGTGCTCGCGAACAGAAAAACTAGCGTCAAACCGATCTACTGCGTAAAGGATAGAAGCTGCTTCTGGGTTTAGTTGTCCGTAAACCCCTTTGAGGTAGTTATCGAGCAGTGCGCTGGAAACATTGGTGTATTGGGGGAAATCAAAAATTACCCCGTCGTAATTATAGTTAGCTAAAGTTTCCGCTAAGAGTTTTATTTGCGTGGTTTTACCTGTACCATCGGTTCCTTCAATCACGATAAACTTTCCAGGTCGAATCGGTTGGGGTGTTGTGTCTTTCCAAATAGCCATCATTCGAATTTCATCCAGGAGTTATTGTTCTGAAAATTTTTGTAATACTGAGAGGCTTGGGGCTTCATAGCACCGTAATACTTACTTCCGATTTGATTAGCACCATAGGGTACATCTGCTTTGCTTGAAAGTGGTGAGAAGGATAATTGAGCAATTGGCATTTTATAATACAACTTGATCGGTAAACCAGAAATATTATGAAGTTCTAAAGTCATCTTGAGTTTATTACCAGGATCTAAGTAGCCAGCTGTAGCGTGAATAATTAAACCAATTCGACCTAACGAGGATTTGCCTTCAAGCCGACCTACCATTGAATCAGAAACCCCGACAACTTCATAGGTTAAACCTAAGGCAAACTCCCCTGGGTGTAAGATGAATTGTCGATTTGCATCGATTGTTACTTCTTTCATCATGTCATCGATTGGTTCAGCTGGGTCGATAAAGGCATGACTGGTTGGGTCAAAAACTAAGAAATCTGCTCCTAAATGCAAGTCTACGCTGGCAGGTTGAATAGCCCCAGGGAACAATGGGTCCACCGTAATGGCCCCTGTGGATAGGGCTTTTTGAATATCTGCGTCTGAAAGTATCATAAAAAAATTTACTAATCTTTTTTCATCTTACTATATCTCCCCGATCTCGCGCAACGCTAAAAATAGCAAAATTTTGGCATAAAAAAGCCAAATATAAGAGCACTGATTATTCATCAGTGCGTCTGTGGTGGGTTTTGGGATTGACCCGTTTGTCGACTAGTTTGCGAAGTTTTAGCCTGGCTTTGTGAAGCTGTGACTTGGACGTTCCAATACTCACTCCCATAATGTCGGCAACATCTTGGTGCTCGTAACCTAGGATATCGTGAAGAACGAAAGTTCGTTTGTAGCCGTCAGGTAATTGAGTCAGGGCGGCTGAGAGAATGAGGTTCTTATCGATTGGTACTGAAGATGAGCTTTCACTTTCCATCAACAGTTTTTCGCAGCCACTCAAATTACTTTCAAAGATTTCGTATTTGACGTGCCGTTTTCGGTAGTGCATCAACACTTGATTGACTGTTACTCGGTGTAACCAAGTAGTGAAAGCGGAGTCTCCGCGAAAGCTTTTGAGTTTTCGAAAAACTACGATGAATACATCTTGGGATAAATCTTCCGCTTGGGCGGTGTTCTGCAGCATTCGTAAACATAAACTATAAACCCGCCTGTGGTGGCGAAGATAGAGTTGTTCGAATGCTTGCATATCCTCATGCTGTATAGCCATCTCAGCAAGTTTTTTGTCGTTTAGTTTGGTATAGTCAACCGGTTCAGAAGCTGACTTCTCACCTGAGACCACCAGCTGATTGACTGGCAAAGCAATAGTAGTCATGACATTTACCTCCTGTTGGTTTGCCTTAGTATATCAAGACTAAAAACAAAAACAACCCCTAAGGGTTGTTTTGCGATTTGTCCGCTGGGGCTTTCGCCACAGCTGTAATATCTACATTTTGAACTTGATTCCAGGGCCCATGGTTGCATTTAAAGTCATTGTTTGAATGAACTGCTTTTTTACTGCAGAAGGTTTTGAAGCATGTAACGCTTCCATAAACTTCTTGAGGTTTTCCATTAACTGTTCAGGTTCAAAGCTGGTTTTGCCGATAACTTGATGAACGTTGCCAGAGTTATCGTTCTTAAAGTTGACCTTACCGCCAGCGATTTCTTTGATTGCTCCGCTGATGTTGTCTGATACTGTGCCAGTCTTAGGGTTCGGCATCAGACCACGGGTACCCAAGATTTTAGCGATAGTGGCTAACTTAGGCATGATGGCTGGCTCAGCAACAGCGACATCGAAATCAGTTTTCTCGGTTTCTTTAATCTTTTTGATTAATTCTTCACCGCCAACGATTTCGGCACCAGCGGTTTTGGCTTCAGCTTCTTTCCCGTCAGTTACGAATGCGGCAATCTTCTTAGTCTTACCCGTTCCATGAGGCAAAGTCACTGCACCGCGAATGGCTTGATCAGTCTTCTTGGCATCAATGGCAGTGTTGAGGTGAACTTCTACTGAACCAACAAATTTGGTAGTAGCAGTTTTCTTAACCAATTCAATCGCTTCTTCGGCGGTGTAGACTTTGGTTGGATCTACAACTTCTTGCGCAGCTTTTGCGCGTTTAGAGATTTTCATAACATTCCTTTAGTGGTCTACCCCATCGCAAAGCTTTGGGTCCCACATATTAATTGATAATTTGTCATCCCGGTCTTGTGCCGGGATCAAAGATCATGATCCCCGCTTTCGCGAGGACGACTTCGTCGATTTAAGCTTCTTTCCGGGCCAACTTCCAGTGATAATAGAATACTGGAGCGGCAACAATGATCATAGCTAGAGCTTGAGCAGCATCGCGTTGCTTTTGAGCGCTACGTTGGTCACGGGCGTACTCATCGTCAGTACATTCTCTTGGTTGTGAAATTTCTTCACCCTCAGGAGTTTTTTCTGCGATGACCGGGCAGTAACCGTAGTAGTTCTGGTCAGCTTTTGGGAAGACCCAAGTCTTTAGCGCGAGGTTAATCAGGATGATACTAGCGATTACTAGAATGACTAGTGAGATAAGTGATACCAAGTAGAGGTAAACTTTCTTAATCCATGATAAATTCATTGGTTTTATATTAATTGTTTAGCATTCCCGGCAGCCATAATCGACGAAGTCGCGCAGGCTAGCCGGGATCTAGACCCCGGCTTCCGCCGGGGATTCTAAGGATTAATCCTTAACTTCAACACCCATGCTGCGGGCAGTACCGCGAATGATCTTTTCAGCTGCTTCAATATCTACAGCGTTAAGATCAGGCATCTTGGTTTCAGCAATTTCTTTAACCTGAGCAGAGGTAATCTTCCCTACTTTGGTGGTTAATGGATTGCTTGAGCCTTTAGCGAGGCCAGCAGCTTTGCGAATTAGCACAGATGCTGGTGGGGTTTTGAGAATAAATGTGAACGAGCGGTCTTCGTAGATAGTCATTTCTACTGGAACGATGGTATCGCCCATTGGAGCAGTTTGCGCGTTAAATTCTTTAACGAAGTCTGCAATGTTAATACCGTGTGGCCCAAGTGCGGTTCCTACAGGAGGCGCTGCAGTTGCTTTACCGGCGGGAAGCTGAAGCTTCACCATTGACTTAACTTTTTTTGCCATCAGATTTAGTAGTAACCGTTATTAGCGGCGAGATTCCAAGTCTTAACCGGAACCGACTACTTATTAATTAATTGAGTTAAACTTTTTTAACTTGTAAGAAATCTAATTCAACTGGAGTTTCGCGGCCAAAGATAGTAACAAAAACTTTCACTTTACCTTTAGCTTTATCAATTTCTCCAATCTTACCTTCGTAATCTTTAAATGGACCATCAGTGATTTGAACCAGTTCGCCAACTTCAAAGTCCACTTTAAACTTCGGTTCATCTTGACCCATGCGCTTCTGTAAGTAATCCCATTCTTCTTGAGCTACTGGAGTTGGGATAGTACCGCTACCTACGAAACCAGTTACATTAGGAGTGTTTCGCACAACGTACCAAGAGTCATCAGTTACGATCATGTTTACCAAAACATAACCTGGGAAAATCTTTTCTTCTACAGTGGTACGTTTTCCGTCTCGGATTTTGATCTTCTTTTCTTTGGGAACAATCGCGTCAAAGATCTTATCTTGCATATTCAAATTTTCGATACGCTGTTTGAGGTTGAGCGCTACGCTATCTTCGTAGCCGCTATAAGTGTGAAGCACATACCAATGCTTCTCACCAGTGACTTGTTGCTTAGACATAGATTATTGCTTGATGAGGGCTTCGAACCCTTTTAATAAACCGTAGTCTGCAGCGCCAAGGATGGCAGCAACAACTAAGGAGAATACGATGACGGTTAAAGTGTAACGAATAGCGTCACGACGGCTAGGCCAGACTACTTTCCATAATTCACTTTTAACTTCCTTAAAAAAGGAGGTGATTTTGTTCATATTAAAATTTAGACTTTTTTAAAACCCGCTGCGGGGCTTTGAGGGAATATTAGTATTTTTTAGTTAAAAAGTCAATAGACTTGACTATTGTGAGAAATTTCCTTGTAATATGTAAACTTGTTTGCTGGTAGGAATTATTTTCCAAACCATAAAGACGCTTTTATACAAGCGTCTATAATTAGATATCAAGATTTCTCACTGTTTTTGCGTGGGTGGTAATAAAGCGTTTACGAGGAGGAACCTCATCCCCCATCAGAGTTTCAAAGACTTCACTGATTTTTTCCGCGTCTTCGATTTCTACTTTAAGCATGACTCGGTTTTCAGGATCCATGGTGGTGTCCCAGAGCTGTCCGGCATTCATTTCACCTAAACCTTTGTAGCGTTGAATATTGTATTTTATGCCATCCTTGGTGCCTTGCTCCACAGCTTCACTACCGTCCTGTGGTTCTTCGTCTGCCGGCTCTCCTGCGTCGGCTTTCGCTTTAGCTTTAGCTTTAGCAGCCGCACCTTTTTTGGCAGCTGCTTCTTTGACCAGGTCAGTTAAAATTTCATCACGTTCTGCATCACTGAATGCATATTGGAATTCTTTACCAACCTGAACTCGGAACAACGGTGGCTGGGCAATATACAAATGACCATTTTTAATAATGTCTGGGAAGTATCGGTAAAACAGAGTCAACAGTAAAGTACGAATGTGGGCACCGTCAACATCAGCATCTGTCATGATAATGATGCGGTGATAACGAAGTTTTTCAATATCAAACAAATCTCCTACGCCAGTACCAAAGGCAATTACGAGGTTTTTGATTTCTTGACTAGAAAGCATGCGATCAAGGCGGGCACGTTCAACGTTTAAGATTTTACCTCGAAGAGGTAGGATAGCCTGAAAACGACGGTCGCGGCCTTGCTTGGCACTACCACCAGCAGAGTCTCCCTCTACAATGTAGAGCTCGCATTGTGCTGGGTCGGATTCGCTACAGTCAGCGAGCTTACCCGGTAAGGCCAATCCCTCGAGTACGCCTTTACGGATAACGCTATCACGCGCAGCGCGGGCAGCTAAACGAGCCTTTGCAGCGAGCAACGCCTTTTCGATAATTTTACCAGCTTCGCTTGGATGCTCTTCTAAATAAACTTCTAATTCTTGAGCTAGGACTGCTTCTACAGCGGTACGAACTTCTGGGTTACCAAGTTTAGCTTTGGTTTGACCTTCAAATTGCGGATTCGGTAGCTTCACTGAAATTACTGCTGTTAAACCTTCGCGCAAATCTTCCCCAGTCAGCTTGTCCTTATCTTTAAGGAAATTATTTTTGACTGCGTAGTTGTTAATCACGCGAGTTAGGGCTGTACGAAAACCTGTTACATGCATACCGCCTTCTTGGTTGTACTCATTATTGGCATACGCTAAAACCACTTCATCAAAATCATCAGTGTATTGGATCGCTAATTCTACCAAGATATCGCCTTCGTACATCTTGTTGATATAGATTGCTTTGTGGCGAGTTTTCTTGTTGCGGTTAAGTTGTTTGATGTAGCTAATCACCCCACCTTCAAAGTAATATTGATAGGTTAAACCAACGCGCTCATCAGTGATGATAAAATGTAGTCCCTTCGTGAGGTAAGCTTGACTGCGTAAATGTTCTAAAACAGTTTTATATTTAAAAGTAACTGTCTCGAAAATACTTGCATCAGGATAAAAGGTAATGCTAGTACCAGTTTGAAAAGCCGCCTTTTTGTCCACTTTACCTACTTCTTTAACTTTGCCTTGTGGGACACCAATTTTATATTTCTGTTCATAGACCTTGCCGTCACGTCGAACCTGCGCGGTCATGTTGGTGGAAAGCGCGTTTACCACAGCTGCACCTACACCATGAAGACCACCAGATACTTTATAGCCACTAGCATCTCCCCCGAATTTACCACCAGCGTGCAAAACCGTTAACACAGTTTCTAAAGCAGATTTCTTGGTAGTTTTATGCACATCAATTGGAATACCACGTCCATTATCATGCACAGTTAAACCGCCATCAGCTTGAATAATGACTTCGATTTTGTCAGCGTGGCCAGCCATAGCTTCGTCTACAGCATTGTCGACAATTTCCCAAATTAAGTGATGGAGACCGGTTTCTGAAGTTGAACCGATGTACATTCCTGGGCGCTTACGGACCGGATCAAGGCCTTCAAGAACAGTAATGTTTTCCGAGGAATACCCTGCTGATTTTGCTTTCTTTTCTTCGTCTTTTGCCATAAAAATTATCTAAAAATTAGCCAAATTACTGGCTAAATAAGTACTTAAATTATAGCAAATTTTTCTTCCTCTGACCAAGACTTTTACACAGAAAAACCCGCTTGTTTTAGCGGGTTTTAGGGAGTAAGATTTATCGTAATTCTGCGTTAAATTGTTCAGCTGTTTGTTTGTAGACTTCGTCTTGGAGAGGATCAACTTCGGAGCTTTCTAAAGTGCGTTCGGTGGAGCGATAAGTGATGCGATAGGTATAAGATACTCTATCTGCCCCGAATTTTTCCGCGTTCTCGTACTTATCTAAGAGCTGGACTTCTTCCACTAAATCGCCGCCAATATCACGAATAAGGTCGAAGTAATTGTTTGGTTCAAAAGATTTATCAACGATAAAGGAAATGTCGCGAACAATTGGTGGGTACTTAGAAACTTCTACAAACTTTTGACTAAGCTTGAGTTGTTTTTGTACGCGTTCATCTTGGCTCCAGAGCAGTCTAATATCAGGTAACTCCATACTAATGATTGCTAAACGTTCTAGTCCGAAACCGAACGCCCAACCATTGTACTGATTTGGATCAACATTAAGTTTTTCTAGAACTTCTGGTTGCACCAGTCCTGCACCTAGTACTTCTACCCATTGGCCGTTTTTATCAACTTCCATTTCTAAAGAGGAATGCGTGTATGGGAAGTTATCATCATTGAAGCGGTATTTGATATCTGGACCGAATGCTGCTTTCACTACATTAGCCAGAACTTCTTTTAAGTCATTTTGAGTAATGGTACGTTCGCTGGTTGGGTGCAGATATAAACCATCGACTTGGTGAAAAATGTTCATGTGCCGGCGATCAATTTCGTCTTTGCGGTAAACCTTACCGTAACTGAGTACACCGAGTGGTTTGTTCTCGGTGATTTTTTGTTTAACTTCGTCTTGCAAGAAGTAGTAGTACCACATCACTGTAGTGTGGGTGCGCAAGATGTTAGCATCATCAACGTAATAAGTATCGCTTTTGCTGCGCGCTGGATGGTCGCTAGGGAAATTAAATAAATCAAAGCTCTCACTAGCTGGAACGATTTCGGGAATCTGAATAACATCAAACCCATTAAACTGTTGTAAGCCAACAATGCGATCAATAAGCTCTCGCAGTGGTCCAGATTTTGCCCGAGACAAATCTGGCATATTTAAATAACGCTTGATGCGCATGCTTTCCGCGTCAGTGCGGCTTTCGAGTTGGGTTTTTAGACGGTTTTCTTCGTCTGAAGAAATAGTTAGATTAGACATAAGTTTTAGACAACCATTGTACCAAGCTTGGTATTTGGAGGCAATATCAGGATTTCTGGTTTGTCACCAGGTTCTTTGGTTAGTCCAAGCTCAAATTCGGCGCAAATCATGCCCTGGCTCTCTATACCACGGATGGTAGCTTTATCTAAGGTAAAGGATTCATGCTCCTTAGAATGGATATTTTGGGCAATCACAGCCCCTGGCAAAGCCAGAGCTACTATATCCCCTTCCCCAAAGTTGAATGCCCCACAGACTACAGGCTCAATGGTGCTGGTGCCGTCAAACAAACTGACCACGCGTAGGCGGTCAGCATTGGGGTGTTTCTCGATTTTAGTAACTTTGGCGGCAACTATTTTATTATCTGCTTTGCCAAACAACTTTTTAAGAAATGACAACATGGTTAGTAGGTTTTACATTCAACTTGATTACAGAGGTAACCAGTGGTGCCTGCCTCTGGATTTTGTAGTGCGGCCCGAATAGTGAAACTCTCAAAGGTCGGTCCAACCTCATAGACGTAATCTTGTTTACTAATTGGATCTGTTGGCATAGTCAAGATATATCTTGGAATGAGGGCTGATTTTAGATTTTCTGCTGAGGGGAAAACATACTGCTTTTCACTGGCCGGATCAAGTTGGGTAGTGGAATAAACCAATAAAGCCTGTTGGAGATTCTCGAGGTCTAACTTACGTTGATCGTCGTAAACCTTAGTATCTTCTTTGGCTGCATCATCCTCAGCAGTTTTGGCAAAGTATTTAATTAACTGATTCTGGGTTTCACTGTAATAGCTTAGGGTAAAGTCTGAATTATTGTTAGTTGATTGATAACCGTACACATAAGGTTGGATATTGATTGGATCATTATAGTTTGTGGCCACGGTGTTGTAGGAGCGAATCATATCCGCCATCACTACAAAATCATCAGTGGGTGGGAAACTTTTTTTATCCTCACGATACTTAAGCAATGCTGCACCAACTTTTTTTATAGTTGCTTGTCTCTGACTGTCGCGGTCTAACTTTGCCTCGGGAGATAGGTCTAAATCTGCTGGTAAGGCTGGTTGGTTTGGATCAGTGAATTCATATAATTGGAAAGACAGAGGTCCTAGTGATGAAAGTGTAGGTTGATGTAAACCAAATTGTTTAATTTTGGACTTAACATCGAACAGGCGTTCGTTGGTGTAAGGCTGGTTGTTCGAAATGTCATAACCACCTTTAACAAAGTCTAAGTCAGTGTAATTTCCGTCACGATAAGTTCGTGAGAGTAACGGCTCAGTAAAGAAAATATTGATTTCGTCACCATCGGCAATGCCGTCGGAATCAGAATCTGGATTATTAGGATCTGTACCGGCGTTAAATTCGGAAAGATTATCTAAACCATCACGGTCAGGATCTGCTTTATCACCACAGAGAGCTAATTCTGTGCAGGTTTCGCTACCAAAAAATTTTCCCAGCCATTCAGCATCTGTGGTAACTTCTGGAACCTGTTCTGAAATAAAGCTGTTAGTAGCTGAAGCGCCATTATTTTGCAAGACATCTTCTTCACCACTATTTATAAACCAGAGAATTCCGTATGCAATTGCTCCGAAGATTACTAAACCCCCAATTGCCAAAAGTACCACTTTCCACCAACTCCAATGACCATCTGAGGCTGTATCAGGCATTTTAATGGCAGCTACTGGTTGTTTAGTGGCTGGGGCTGGAGCAGAAGTCACCTTTGGTTTGGTTAAGTGTCCACCGACAACTTCTGGCATTACATTGTAGAAAGTTTTGTCTTGAGCCATTTTAGTTTTAATTGGCAGAGAAGAACGATTCAATTGCTATCAAAAATAGAGCCAGGGTTAGCCCTACCCACCAATAAAGGATGTTTTGAGCTTCTAAGAAAACCAGGCCGGTAAGAAGAGTTGCAACTAACACAGCTTGCCTCAAACTTACTTTAAATAATTCTGAATATATCCCGGGAAAAAATTTCTGCCTGAGTATTAGAGTTATTAAAGAAGTAATCCCAACTGTGGATAGAAACATCGTAAGGTAAAAGTAGCTATGGCCTACCTTCCCACTGGTATAAGGATCAATGTAAATAAGTACGAAAATAAAGCCAGTCAGAGCTACCAAACTGCCAAAGATTAGAGGTATCAAGTATTTTTTAGTAGTTCCGTGTAGCAAGGTTTGGTAATTTATAGCTAATTAATTATAACATACGACTAGGTATTTCTCCAATCTGAATCGCGATTAAAGTCATCTTCGAGCCGCTCATTGTCGTACTCATCAAATTCCCCAGTAGTAATTTCGATAATCACCAAGGGCTCAACTCCCGCTCGGTTATCTATGCGGTGTTTGTCGCCGATGTTAATCTGCACTGACTCCCCTGCTTTGAGCGAAATTTTTTCATCGTTTATTACGGCAAAGCCATTTCCTGAGATTGCAAACCAATGTTCATGTCTTAGTTTGTGCTGCTGATAAGAAATTCGTTTGCCCGGAAGAACTTCCAGACGTTTTATGATTACATCGCGATTATTGCCTTGATTAGAGAGTTCACTTAGGACTTGAAAATTTCCCCAAGGTCTCTCTTCAAAACTTTTTGCATTTTTCGCCACAACTATCCTTTGAGACGAGACCACATGCGAGCTAGGTAATGCTTTGCCTGCGCGCGCATTTCTGGACTCTTAATAAATTTATGTATGTAGGGTGTCAATGAGATAATGATGATAATAATTACCCCAGGGATAATGTATTTTTCTGCATCAGGAACTTTTAAACCAAAATAATATCCCAGCATCGTAATCGATACGACCCAGAGTACTCCGCCTAAAATATTGTAGAATAAAAATTTTGGGTATGACATTTTCCCGACCCCTGCAATTGTTGGCGCAAAGGTTCTAACAATGGGGACAAATCGGGCAATGATTATAGTCAGTGCACCGTACTTCTCAAAATAATTTTGAGCTTTTTCGATGTGTTTTTTGCTAAACAACATCGATTCATCTTTGTTGAACACTTTTGGGCCCAATCTTCGGCCAATGGTATAACCTGTACTGTCACCAATTATGGCTGCCGAAATCATGATCAATACGGTGAGCCAAATATTTAAGTACCCTTGTCCTGCTAAAATGCCAGCGGTGAATAGCAAACTATCGCCTGGCAAAAAGAAACCTATCAGTAACCCGGTTTCTGCGAAAACGATGCCGAATAAGCCAAGGTAGCCTATGGCACGGATAAATTCTGGTAAATCAAGTCCTGGGATCATAAGTTAAAGAGTAAATAGTAAGAAGTAAATAGTAAAAATAATTAAGAATATGGGCCCATGGACACCTTTTTCTGATTACTTTCTACCAGTTACCTAGTCCTTATTATATCAAATCTTGGTATTCACAATCGTGGCGTTTACTCTTTTTGTGCAGCTGGGCAAAGCCATCGTATTTTACTGCCTCACGAATTTGCTCAATGGTTTCAGTGAGGTCGCTCTTAAGTTTTTCTAAGTCTTCGGTGTTAGCCAATGGTACTGCGACAACTTCGTTAGGAACCAAGTACCAGTACTGTAAACCGGCCACCAGTTGTCCAAAAAATTCTTGGACAGCTAGTTGATAGATACGTAATTGATCAATCCCCTCTTTGTCAGTTTTGCTGGGAGCTTTTTCGGAAGTCTTGTAGTCAATAATCATTAAACCACGGTCAGTTTGATCCGCCCGGTCAATTTTACCGTTAAATTGGTATTGCTGCTTGTCCCCGAGTTTTAAGGTGAATGGTTGCTCGATTAATTTGGGTTGCGGGGGTGAATCAGTGGTTGCCTTGTAAAAGGTTTTGAGGATAGTTTGACCACGCGCGCGGTACTGATCCTTTTGCTCCTTACTTTTATACCAATCATCAATCCAAAGCTGAGTGTAAAGTTCATTGAGCAGTTTTTCTGGGGGTAATGCAACTTTTGTTTGTTTGTCAAAGAGGTCTTGCTGAGGCGCACTCATCGCATGCAAATAAGTTTCTAGGTATTTTTCTAAAACTGCATGAATAGTAGAGCCAAAGCTCAAGTAGTGACTACCCTTGGTTGGCAGACGTAGATAATAAATATATTTATATTCCAAAGGGCATTTTTGGAAAGTTGAAATCTGACTAAAGGAAAACTTGTCTGGCAGCTGTTTGTAAACTTCTTGCCGCGCTTTAGCTTTGGGTTTAGTGAACACAACCTTTCCAGTGGCTTTGTGCGCAGTCTCTGTGGGAACCAGCCCTGTCTCTGATAAAAACACTGAAGGTTTCTTTAGTCTGGCTCCGCCATAATCCGGTGCCCAAGATAGGTACAATTCCGTTTTGGCTCGAGTTAAGGCAACATAAAACAGCCGGCGTTCTTCCTGCAGATGAAAATCACCTTCTGGCAAGATGTCTTTCACTAAAGCTTCGGGAATTTCAATAGCATCTTTGTGGCTACGGGATGGGAACCGCTGGTCTACCAGCCCGATAATAAAGACATGTTCAAATTCTAAGCCTTTGGCACTATGAACAGTTAATAATTTTAGTGACTCTGGGCCACTGTTGGGGTCAAACTTAATGGCTCCCTCCTCCCCTGCTTCCTGTTCGAGCTTAAGAAATTCTATAAAACCACGCATTGTGCGGTCTTCTTCGGTCTGGGTGTAAGTTTCAATTTTTTTGTAGAACTGTTCTAACAGTTCGCGGTTTTGGGCGTTCTCTAAAGTGTCAGCCAAAAGTAATTTGTTTATTTCCAAATCAGAAACTAGTTGCACAAATAATTCCACAGCTGATTGCTCGGTTGCTAATTTGCTATGAGTCTCAAGTAATTTCAGCAGATCAGTTAGTTTGTGTTTTGATTCATCTGAGAGTTCAGCAAGTAATTCTGGTTCATGCAAACTTTGAAAGAGTGACAAAGTCTTTTTGGTTTTGAATTGGGTGATGTGGGCCAGTTCCAAAGCTGGGATGCGAAATTTTGGAAAATTAAGCACACGATATAGGGCTTTGGATTCGTGGTAGTTATCTAGTAAGTTGAGATAGTTGATTAAATCAGCAATAAGGGGTTTTTTATATAATCCGCGATTGGCCACAAAGCTATACGGAATTTGTTTTTGTTCTAGAATCGGAATGATTTCTGACGCTGTATTATTGGCGCGGATCAATATCGCAAAATCATTCCAAGAGCTTTCTGGTTTAGCTTCTTTGAGGCTGATAATTTTATCTACGACAAGATTAAGTTCTTCGCTTTGATCTTTGCCTTCGATAACTTGAATGGTACTTTTAGTTTTATTGTGTCCTTTTAGTCGTTTATTAATGCCTAACTGAGGCTCTAGGCGATTTGGATTATTAGCTTGAATAAAATTATAGGCCAAATCCAAAATTAGTTGACTGCTTCGGTAGTTATCTAATAAAGTAAGCTCTTTTAAATTTGGAAAATCTTGTTTGAGTTTTAAAATATTTGAGACCGAAGCCCCACGGAATTTATATATGGATTGATCATCATCCCCTACTACAACTAAATTATTGCCATCACCAGTCAGAAGTTTAATGAGTTCATACTGGGCAATGTTAGTATCCTGAAATTCATCTACCATGATGAACTTAAACTGCTTTTGGTAATGCTTTAAGATATTTGGCCGGCGCTGAAATAGCTGAATCGTATAGAAAATCAAATCCCCAAAGTCCAAATAGTTATTATCGAGCATTAAACGCTGATAAGTGTGATAAGCATTGGCGATTTCGCTAAGTCGCACAGTTTCCAAAATTTGATCATCATCACTGCCTATCTGGAGATCAGCTGTTCCGGATTTTAAACCTTGGTCTTCTGAGTATTTTAAATAATCTTCTGGGGTGATCATTTCGTCCTTGCACTTAGAAAAATGATCCAGCATTGCATCAATAAATTTGTTGGGACTACCCAGGGGGCGATAATAATCTAGCTCAAACTTCTCAAAATTGTTGTGCAAGAAAATCCACTGCCGAGTTTTATCCAGCAAAGAAAAGTCATTAGGCAAGCCAATGTGCAGACCATGTTGCTTGAGCACACGTTCACAAAAACTATGAAAAGTGGAAATCCATAAATCGTAAGAACCCAGAGGGAGGAGTTGATCAACGCGCTCTTCCATTTCTCCGGCGGCTTTATCTGTAAAGGTTAAGGCTAAAATTTGCTCTGGTTTAGCTGCTTGTTGTTCGAGTAAATAAGCTATGCGGCGGGTAATCACCGTGGTCTTCCCTGTTCCGGCCCCTGCCACAATTAATAAAGGACCGTTCACATGGGTGACGGCCTCCAATTGCTGTTTATTTAAGTTTTCGAGGAGAGTTGACATTAATATGTACTTCTTCTAAACTTCTATAGAAATTAAGGAGGACTTTATGCTAGAGCAAAATAATTTTGGTGCGAGTAGTGCAGCTTATCGAAATCCCAATGACCCTTTACGTGATATGGTGCAAAGTGTATTGGAGTTTAGTTGGGATGGCAAGATAGTTGGTTTCCAGCCGAACAGTACCGAGAAAACAGTGACTGTTACCTTTGCTGATGGCGGGGTCGCCACTTATAATTTGAATGGCGAAAATGTCTCAATGTAGATTGCGGGTCTCCCACTCGCTTTTTTATTTTCCCGAGAAGAAACCGGCCCATTGTTTCCAGAGCTCACTTCCTGAATCTTTGTAACGATTCCAGAATTCCGCTGGGGTAACAATTTCTATATTTTCATATTTACCTAAGGACAGCAAATCATTGTCTCTGGTTACCAAGAACTCAGCTTTAGACTCAACTGCGCTCTCTAGAATTTTATTATCTTCTGGGTCGCTGACAATATTAATTTGATGACGGTTTTGAACCAGGTTAATTTGAGTGAGCAGTAAACTAATTTCTCTTTTATAACTGTCATCATCAACCAGACGTGAAGTGATTAAGCGATTTTCGCTGATAGTCGCGTGGTTGGCATATGCTTCGATTTCGCCATTGATTACAGCATCCAAGATTTGCTTTTCGTAAGAATACTCATCTTTGATGCCATCAATAATGACATTGGTATCTATTACAATGCGCATTATTTTTTAGGACGACTTCTACTACTGCTGCGGGAACCAGCTTTGCCACTGCGAATTGGTCGCATAAAAGTCCGTGGTGATTCATCTAAATCAATAAAGTGGTCAGTAAGTTCTTTAATTTTACTACTAGTGGATTTACCAAAAGCAATAGTTTCAGTGAGCTGACCAGTCATCTGCAAGTATTCTAACAAAGGTGCAAAGTCGCCGTCACCAGAAGCTAACACCACCACATCAAGTTTATTCATCATTTTAATGATATCCATAGCAATGCCAACATCCCAGTCCCCTTTTTGGGCACCACCAGCAAAGGTTTGCAGGTCTTTAATCTTTACCTCAAAACCGGCTTTCTCTAAAGCTTCAAAAAAGTTTTGTTCTTCTGGCATGTCCGCTTTAACAACATACGCAATGGCGCGAATGAGTTTGCGATTGGCTATCGCGGCATCTAGAACAGCATTAAAATTGATACGCGCATTGTAAATGTTGCGGGCACTATAGTAGAGATTCTGCACATCAACGAAGACGCCAATGCGCTGGTCGGGGTTTCGTATGCTCATATTATTTTTTATTATCCTCTATACGGACATTATTAATATTACTTACTGCTTTATATTTTCTTTTTTCATTGATCTCAACTTTTTTTATGATTTCAGATTCTAGATCAATTTTTAAAATCTCTGCTAATCCTAATAAGTAAATTGTAATATCTGCTAATTCTTCCCCTAGGTCTGGTAATTCTTTACGGTAGGCCCTATAAGCTTCTGCTACTTCTTCATAAATATAACAAAATTCAGCTGGGATATTGGTAGTATTAAATCCTTGTTTGATTTTATTATCATAAATTCGTTTTTGAAGGCTTTTTAGTTCAGTCATATTATTCGATTAATTTATTAGTTTCTTTAGTTTGATCTTTGATGACTTCAGTTTCCTCAGCTTGAAGCTCAGCAGCTATAGAAATTTTACCGCGGAGTTTATCAAAGTCTGTGGAAACTGTACCCATGGTATTATAAGTATTTTTTACATGGTTACCGAGGACATCTAAAGTTCGGGAAAACTTGTCGCTCTCTTGCTTAATCCCTGTGACCATCTTTAAAATCTCATGCGCAATCTTATTAATTTCTTGACCGCGCAAAGATAAGACTATGCTTTGTAGGTATGTATACAAACTGTTTGGACCAACCGGAATCACACGCTTGCCACGGTAATATTCGGTAAGTTCATCATTGATAATAATTTCTTCGTAAATTCCTTGGCTTGGTACATACATCAAAGCAAAGTCAAAAGTGTTTTCTGTTGGAAGGATGTATTTTTTGTGAATCTCATCAATCCGCTTTTTAACATCTTTGAAAAAAGCTTTGTGGTAATCGTTAGCTAGCTTGTCATCTTGAGCCTCTTTGTATAAACGAAAATTTTCCAAACTAAACTTACTATCTATAGACAAAATAGTTTCGCCGATTTTAACAATCGCATCTACAGTCTCCCCATTTTTGAATCTATACTGCATTGCAAAGCTGCCTTTAGGTAGAACTTGGGTAAGCATGTTTTCTAACATCTCTTCACCAAAATTACCGCGGAGTTTGGAAGAAGATAAAGTTTCGGATAACCGGCGAATATCAGGACCAATCTGGCTCATTTCACCAAGCTTACCTTGGAGTCCTCCAATAACTCGCGCTGCCTCTGTTAAGCGATCGTTAATCTGTTTATTGGTTTCATGAATGTTTTGTTGAGTAAGTTCGCGGTCTTCTTTCATCTCTGATTTTAACTCTCTCATCAGATCTAAAACTAAGCGTTCTCGCTCGGATTGACCGTTGTCAGCTGTTTGATTTTTGACTTGTATAACAAAATAGATAAGCGCTATAACAGCTACAAATAGCACTCCACTGATAATAAATAATGCGTTTTCCATGACTTTAGTATATCAGACCTCATGGTCTCTGGAAGGCCTAAAACCAAAAGCAGACCCCTCTAGAAAGGTCTGCTTTGGAACTTAACATGTTTGGCTTTTGAGCCGTATATATCATACCAAACCGCCAAATAGCGGGCAAGTTATGATTTGTGGATATTTCATGGCGGACTGAACGGGACTC
>CAZBOT010000026.1:0-27448 GCA_964493575.1 uncultured Candidatus Saccharibacteria bacterium
TCGGCTCATAGTACCAAGGCATCCACCGTATACCCTTCTCTGTTTTAATCTAAAAGATTATACAGAATTTTTGACAAACAATTTGTGACCACCATTCGCCAACTGACGGATGATGCAAATTGTTATCGGATACAATGTTTGATAATTGGTTCGAGTTACATCAATTCGTAACTCTATATAATTAACACTCTCGTAAAATAAATTTTACGAAATGATAATCCTTTGATGGATTAATTAGCTTGCCATAGACAAGTTATTCAAACCAACAAAAGATTTACTTACAATATTTGTCC
Source organism: uncultured Candidatus Saccharibacteria bacterium (assembly GCA_964493575.1). GTDB lineage: Bacteria > Patescibacteriota > Doudnabacteria > UBA920 > UBA920 > UBA920. Next base: position 294 of record CAZBOT010000026.1, read on the forward strand.
CGGTGGTTGAGTCCGGAACAAAATACCACTATTTAGTTTTCAAAGTACGTGGCTGAGTTTCAGCGAAGATAAATCTTGCCTGACAACAGAAGTAACAATTTTCACATTGAAGATTAACTCTGTTGTCTGAAACTTTTCCAGCCAGATAGCTACTGCTCTTAAATCCGGTAACGACAGGCCTGGTTCCCTAAGTATAGATGGAATGGCATCATACCTGAGAGCAGTAAATATCTAGTTGGAAATTGAAGAATTTTGGCGACAAAAAAACCGCAAATGCGGTTTGCAACGGCGACAAAAATTGCCAGTTACATAAACCGCGGAAAGTTAAGGGTAAATAAAGAATTTATCATATATTTCTGGTAAATTTCTCAAACTTCAATTCTTATAGCAATACTAATATATAGAGGGTTGCTTGTCAAGGGTTTTTGCTAGAAAAAATAGCCTAAAAATAAAGGAATTATTGCTGAATAATTAATAAGATATCATCAGCCGTATAATTAGTCTTATCTGGACCAAATGAGAGCAAAACTATGGCTCCAACTGACAAAGGTACATAGTCTCCGTCAAACCAGTAAGAAGTACCCCAAGGATCCAAAGTACTGGCATTCCCCGCGTAGGGGCCATTCCAACTTGCTACATCAGATGCCGTCCATTCACATGGCAGTTCAATCACACCCACAGGTGGGGTACTGGCTAAACCAGCAGCTGGAAGGTTGAGCTCGACTTCTGGATTGACCGAAGTTTCTGGTGGGCAACCGTTTGGCCATTTGCCGGTATCAGAAGACATGAGTTCAATCCCGGTTCGCAACTGAGCTAAATCAGCTTGGGCCTTAGCAATCTTAGATTGCGACCTTGCCCTACCTACAGCAATTAAAATTACGGCTGCCAACAAGCCAATAATCCCAATCACGATTAACAACTCAACTAATGTAAATCCTGTTTGCTGATTTGGATGTCTAATAAATCTCATAAAACCATCTTGATTAATTCTGATTCAGTCAAAATCTTTACGCCGAGTTCTTGAGCTTTTTGGTATTTGGAACCAGGGCTATCACCCACGACAACGTAGTCAGTTTTACTGGAAACACTCTCGGCGGTTTTACCGCCAAGGGCTTTTATCTTTGCCTTAGCTTCGTCGCGACTCATGGTTTCTAAGGTCCCGGTAATCACAAAAGTTTGCCCAGTGAGTTTTCCTGGGGCTTTCTTAATAGGATTAACAATCTGAACACCATTGGATAAAAGTTTTTCTACAAACCGGTTATTCTCTTTGTGATCAAACCATTCAAACACGCTTTGCGCTACTATTGGTCCAATGTTCTCTATATTATTAATTTGCTCCACTGAAGCAGCTTGGAGTTTTTCTAAACTTCGAAAATGCTCAGCTAAATCTTCACTAGTTTGTTCACCTACATTATTGATTCCGAGTGAATAAATAAATCGCGCCAAAGACACTTTCTTATGCTCTCGAATAGAAGCAATAATGTTCTCTGCGCTCTTTTCTCCAAAACGTTCCAAAGTGTTAATGTCTCCTGGTTCAAGAGTAAATAAGTCTGCTGCGTCAGAAATTAAACCTTCATCTTTAAAACGGGTGAGAATTTTTGGACCAACTGTATAAATTTCAAACGCATTAACAAAGTGCTCCATAGCACGTTGGTTCTTGGCTGGACAATTTGGGTTGGTGCAATAGTATGCGGCTGATTCTTTTCCACCAACATCACGGCGCTCCACCCTAGCATCACAGACTGGACAACGTTTGGGCATCAGAAATGCCTTTTCTTTACCAGTGCGGAGCTTGGGCAACACTTCAACAACCTCGGGAATCACATCACCAGCTTTTTGGATCACGACTGTATCACCAATTTTGATGCCCAGCCGGTTAATCTGATCCATATTGTGCAAAGTGGCTTTCGATATAGTAGAACCAGCCACAAGTGTGGGTTCAAACACAGCGAATGGGGTTAACACACCAGTCCGACCCACGTTCACACGGATATCCAGCACACGCGTGGTAGCTTTTTCTGCTGGGTACTTATAGGCAACCATAAACCTAGGCGCTTTTCCAACCACGCCCAGCCGGTCGTGCAAAGCTAACTCATCAACAGAGACTACAACTCCATCAGTGCCGTATTTAAATTTAGGTCGCTTCTTCTCGATATCCTTAATAAAGCTTTCTACTCCTGCTAAATTCTTGGCAATAAGTTCGTGCTTATCAACTTTGAAGCCAACCTTGCGAAGCAAGTCGTGTTCTTGGTGATGAAAGTTTGGCTCTGGCCTAGCATCATCTAATCTAGCAATATCATAAGCAAAAAAGTCCAAACCCCGGCTGGCTGTTAAACTTGGGTCAAGCTGACGCATGGAGCCGGCTGCGCTATTGCGGGTATTCGCGAGCAATGGTTTACCTGCTTTTTCATAATCCTTGTTGAGCTTATCTAACTGAGCTTTACTCATTACAACTTCACCACGAACTTCTAAAAGTTTTGGGACTTTGGTACCACGTAAACGCAACGGAATCATTTTTATAGTTTTGGCATTCTGGGTGACATCTTCACCAATCTTTCCATCCCCACGAGTAGCGGCCCGCACTAACACCCCATCTTCGTATACCAAAGAAATTGCTAAGCCATCTAATTTAAGTTCAGCAAAATAACTGAGTTTAATCTGAGGTGGTAATAATTTTTTGATTCGAGCTTGCCAAGCTTGTAGTTCAGCAATCCCAAAAGCATCATTCAACGACAACATTGGTAAGGCGTGTTCAACTTTAACGAACTTATCAAGTGGCTTGCCGCCAACACGATGGGTTGGTGAGGCAGGATCGTCAAATTCTGGAAACTGTTCTTCTAAACCACGGAGTTCACGAGTCAAAGAATCATAAACATCATCACTCACATCGGGGTCATCGAGCACGTGATAGCGGTGGCGGAGTTCATCAATCTGTTCCCTGAGCTGGAATATTCGTTTTTTGGCTTCCGGCTTATTCATATAGGTATTATACCGAGTTCTGGTCCTCCTGAGGAGGGCTTTTTTATGAGGTTAAACCAGATACTGAAAAGCGTGGGGATAAGTCAGTGGTCAACACCTCAAAGTTTCTGTAAAATGAATACATCACTTATGTTGTCCAGCAAAAACAAAATCAAACTCGCGCCCAGGCTTCGTTGGGGGGTAGGTCGCGACACCAATAAAATTAACTTCTTTAAAATCGGCGGTGGGATATTTTTGGTCCTCAGTGCCGCGCTTATCATCCGTGCTGGTTGGTTGTTGTTCTCCGGTACTGATTCACCTGCTAATAACCCACAAGTCCTTGGAGAGGCTGATAATAACTCGGCTGAACAACTCTTTACAGAACACCAAGTGGAAACCGGTGAAACTTTGTTCAGCATTGCCAAAGATAACGGGGTTGACTGGACCATGCTGGCCACGATTAATAATCTTAAGGCTCCGTTCACTCTCCAAGTTGGTCAGAAACTAAAAATTCCAAAACAATAACAATAAAAAAACCACCCTTACAATAAAGGGTGGTTTTTTTATTTATTTACTGACTTTTACCAACTCTATCCCAGGTGGCTTGACCACCAAAAAGAGTGAAGGCTACACCGTTGAGAACACTCCCTTCCAGACCAACAGCGCTTGCTGGTACTTCTAGTCTCACCCATTGCCCAGGGGTTGGTAAAGCGCCCATGTACCACCTAGCTTCAGTTCCATCAGCTCCCCAGTCAATGGAGTTGCTTCCCCAATACGCCCGATGATCCCAGGTACCATTATTCCATTGAAGCATAACCTCACTAGGAGGTGAGGCAGGATTCAAATATACGTAAGCTATCAATGTTTCACCGGCATTCACAGACATTGTTTGAGATGCGTTATAAAAATAGTGTTGATGTTCTACCCCAGCCACGTCTGCAGACTGGTGCGATAAAGTTCCTGAAAAAGGATTTGGATTAGAGGAAACCCATGACCAAGAATCACCGCCATCGAATCCAGCAATTGCTCCAGTCGGGAGTGAATCATCAAACCAAACTACATCATTTAGTGTAGGGTCCCCGAAATCCAAATCACCAAAAGGAATTTCCACGAGATACGATCTGGTTAAGCCGGAATAGTTGGCAACAATCTTCAGAACGTTTGAAGTGATGTAAGGTAGCCCAACATACTGCTGGCTATTAGTAGGACTATAACTCCAAATACTAACCTGAACATTTTGGGTTGGATGAGTATTTTGAAGCTTCAAAATATATTGTCTATCAGTCAAAACAGGTAAAGACCAATCAACGCGAACGCTACTTTCATTGATAGCTGTAGCAATGTTTTCGGTACCAGTCGAGCCATCATTCCGATCTATCCAATCAGCCGTAATCTTGAGGTTCGCAGTAGGGTTACCAATAGGGACTAACTCAAAACTCAAACTGCCAACAACAGGGTTCCAAACACAATCAGGATTTTGCTCAGGGCAATTACGGGTAAACAAAGGGAGTTCCACGGTATCACCTGCGAAGATTGTTTTTACGTATGGAACTTCGGCCTCTGTAAGTAATTCTGGGAGGGGGCTTGTTAAAGAAACTCCATTAAGTTCACAAACATTAAGAATTGCTGGAGTACACTGCGTGACATCCATCTCACTTGAATCCACAAAACGTTTAAATTGAAAGAGTGCTTCTTCGGAAACTCCCAGAGTTGCATAAAGAGCGGGTTCACTTTTCACAACATCGCGTGCTGCCCGTAATTCAATAAACACGATTGTGGTCAAACTAAAAGCAATGGCAGTAATAGCTGCTAAAATTAAAACTGACATCATTAATGCTACGCCTGATTGAGAATTGGACGGAGTATTCATTTTAGAGGGATGGAATATTATAGACATCACTAGAAATTGAAGTTTGATAAGGAATAACCTGTTCATCAGGTTGACCCGGAAAAATTATAAACTGAGCCATAATCGAAACCGTTGGTTGGATTCCAGGAGCGGGACTTGCAAAAGGGTTGGTAGTCGGCCTAACCATAAACCTAAAGGTCTTCGGGTCAACACTAAAATTCGGTGGATTGACCAGTTCTTGAGATACAACACCACCTTGATTACGACGCTCAATGTATAAATGACCATAACCAGAATATCCCTCACTTGCACCATCTACCAAATAGATACAACTTTGAGTACCGTCGGCAGAAATGATAGCTAAAGATTGATTTACGAACTTAGCGTAATTGGCAACATTGCAATTCCCTGTTGTCTGTGAATAATCAATCCGTCCATTACGAATTTCTCGAGCCAGAATTTCAGTGAAAGCTCGACTACCCTGTACAACTTGTCTGATTGCCTGAACTCTTCTGTTAATCTGCAGAACATAATTAAATAAAGCTAAAACCACGGTGATAACAGTGACAAATATTGCTGTTGCCACAATGATCTCTATTAAAGTAAAGCCAGAGGACTTACTAAATTTTCTGCTATGAAATTGCCGCATCTTAGTTGTAATCCTTCCAATTAGTAAGGTAAGTCTCCAAAGTTACTCTACAATTTGGGTTAGTCGGAGGTGTGGCAGTTAAAGCTGGGCAACGCCGATCAGTCCACCAAACATCCACAGTAACTTTTAAACGTGGCCCGGTATTCTCATCAAAGGGAGCAGTTGAATCAGCCTCCAAAGTAATTTTTCTGGCAAATCCCGAATTAGTATTCTCCACAGTCACTGTTGTTGCAGCAGAATAAAATCCCTCTGCAGCAGTTGCTTCTGGTGTATAGTTCAATCCGAATCGACTAGGTGTTGCGACTAAACGCCAATACTCCTCTTCTGGGTCTTCTCCAGCAATGCCTAAACTGTAAGTTTGGGGAGTGGAACCAGGATCAATTTGATAGCTACCAGACAACCATTGTTTAAAGCAAAGGCCATCACCACCACCGGTTAAAAAATTATGGCAGTCATCCGCCAAAGCAGTGCGTAACCAGTTTGTATCCCTCATATTCTTAACAGCTTCAATACCTTCACGGGCTAAGCCTACACCAATCAATTGCTTTGGAATTGAAGAAGTTGCTGTTAAACCATACACAGCTAAACTCACAGCCGCGCCGATGCCAATAGACAAAACTAAAGCTGCCACCATGGTTTCCACCAAGGTTTGACCAGACTGATAATTCGATGAGTTAACTTTCTTAAAATTCATAATCCAAGATTGCAATTAGATTTAATTCTTACTCTTCGAGCCTGGGGTATAAGCTTGAATCCGTCCTGTCTGACCTTCTAAAAATACGCCCTTAAGTTGACCCGTAGAGGAATGTTGAAAACTTAGACCCAAATCATAATTCGCCTGGCGAGCCAAAGCTGGAGGGTCATCAACCAAACCACTAATGTAACCTTTTGAACAATTCTCATCCCCACCGATAAAGGATTTTCCGTAGATCACATTAAAAATCAAAAATGTACAGCTCGGGTTGGTAATTGAACCATCAACTTTATTGACTGAGTTTATTTCTGAGAACACAATTGAAGAAGGTAAGTTTACTGTTTCCAGAATTTCACTAACATTGCCATCAGAATCGACTCCTAAAATTTCATAATAAGGAGAGTTAACCTCAAATCGGATTACATAAAAATTAGCGGAGTTTAAATCTTCCAAATTTCTTGTAGAAACTGCGTAACCCTGGACTTTTCGAATATTAGTTACCAGCTCATTTTGGGCTAAAGTTAAGTTACGGGTTGGGGTTTGTTTATTCCAACTGATAATGGCCAAACTAGCCATTAAAACCAGAATCAAAAACACTACCAATAACTCGGTAACAGTGAATCCTAGTTCGTATTTGTTTTGGTTTCTGCTCATTTTCGTCTTTTATTTATTATATCACGCTATCAAGCAAACCCTATCAAGCTTAAATACCAAGTCCATAAAACATCACCAAACCACAAATTAAGGATTCCGGCAACTGCCAAGAAGGTCCCTAATGGCAACTTACTTCCAAGTGAACGTTTACCGGATAATAACAAAGGGATAGCTACCAGAGTTCCCAAAAAGAAGGCGATTAAAAAGCAAAACCAAACTTCTGGAAATCCAAAAACTACCCCTAAAAATAATCCCAGCTTGGCGTCGCCTAAACCTATCCATTTACCGTTAGAAATTTTCCACAATAAGTAAAACGGGACATAGCCTGCCACAGCACCCAGCAAACTCTGTGGTATCAATTCCCAATAGAGACTGCTACCCACCTGCCCATCAATTGCTATTTGAATAATAAAAATAATAATCGTCGCGGGCAAAATAATTTTATCCAAAATCAAATAATGCTCCAAGTCTATCACAAAAACAGCAGTTAAAACCGCGATGACAAACATAATCCGAAACAACTCTAACCAATCAATCCCTGTTACAGGTATTAACAAGAAATAGGCAATGGTAAACAACCCTGCAGTGGCCAATTCAATTATGGGATAGCGTGCGGTGATACGTTTACTGCAATACCGACAGCGTCCTTTTTGGAGAACAAAACTCAACACCGGAATTAAATCTATAGCTCTGAGTTCTTTACTACAGTGGGGACAGTGAGAGCGACCCTTACTGAGTTGTTCCCCCCGGGGCATTCGCCAAATTACTACATTCAAAAAACTGCCGATGGCGGTACCGAAGCAAAACACCAAAACAGCAGTTAAAATTTCTTGAGCTGACATCACTTTATAGGAGCTTTAAGTGTATTCCAACCTGTTCTGTACCCAGCTACACCCTTAGGCAAACAAAACCTCAATTCATAATCTGTCCGGAAAGTATTTAAATACTGATAATTTTCCGTACAAGTGGCAGAAACAAATTGTTGAGGTGGAAAATTATCAGCATACTGTCTCATCACATTTTGGTCCAAAAATTCATCGTTAGATGGATAGCGATTTTGGTCTTCATAAAAATACTCTAGAGAAACGGCTAGGGCTGCGGCATCCTTAACAATCTGTCTGCTCTGAGCGCTTTTTTGACCATTAATTATAGCCAACCACACAGCACCAACTGTAATCAATACAAAAATAACTATTCCTGCAATTTTTAGGATTTTCCAAAACATAGTAATTCAATTATACCACTTTTTGGGCTATTGACCCTGCAATCTGAGCATGTAAAAAAATGTGCGAAGAATAATTTCTAGATCCAACATCAAACCTCGGTGCTTAATATAATATAAATCATACTGAAGTTTTTGCTTCGAACTCTCTAAGTCATTGGCATAAACATGCAATTGACTCCACCCTGTTAAACCTGGCTTAACGATATGACGTTCATCGTAGAATGCGATCTGAGCTTTAAGCTGTTCTACAATATGCACCTGTTCCGGACGTGGACCAACCAAACTCATATTTCCAACAAGGATGTTAAAAAATTGAGGCAGTTCATCAATTCGCAAACGGCGCAACCATTTTCCTACTAATGTAATCCGGGCATCGTCTTGTTGAGTCCAAGTGTTGCTCTGCCCGCCAGACATTGATCGAAATTTATACAAAGTAAATACTTTACCGTTTTGACCAATTCGGTTTTGGGTAAATAATACCGGTCCCTCAGAGTTCAGCTTAATCAATAAGCCAATTGGCAAATAAAATATCACTGTTAACAAAGTTCCAACAATTCCGACCAAAACATCAATCACACGTTTGAATGCATCAAATACTTGATGGCCGGCGTAATTTACAGACTGAAGGAACCACAGTTCGTTCAAACCCCATAATGGAACAGCCCGCTGAGTTAACTCATAGAACCGATGATGATCAATCACTTCTACCCCACGGCGCTTGTAACTAAATAATTCCGCAAGTTCAGTTTGGGCTGAATCGAATGAGCTTGGAATAACCACAGTGGTCTTTTCATAGACAGTTATATAATCTGGGTTGAATTGTCCAGAGAATTGCCACCCCAAAGTATTATTGTTAGCTAAATATTCTTGCACCCCTGTGTTAAAATTTTCTTGATACAAAAGAGGGTGTAAGAATAACTGTCTTTGCCACGCCCGGGGTAACAAATATTGAACAAAGCCATACCAAACGGCAATCCCAATAGTAGTGATCCCGAGATGAACCAACAGAAACCGTCTTGGGGTCAAAATTAATTCAGGCTGAAAGTAAAAATAAGCGGTCGCAATAATCCCACAAGTTACCATCGCTGCAAACAGTCGGGAAATAATCATTAAACTTGACCGAAAAGTGGTGAGGTCAAATAATGTATAGGAGAAAAATATTACCAGCCATAAAATATATACTGCCGAAAAATGGAGTATATGCGCTCGCCAAATTTCTGGAGATAGACCACTTGGATACCAAAGATACATGGTTAAAAACAAACCAATGTATGACCATATAATTACTGGTACAACCAAGAGCCAAAATTTTTGCAAACTCATATTATTCATTGCTAACCTTTTCAAACTCATAATACCAAGATTTTGGCATAAATCTATTACCGATTAAATTGATCAACCAACTGATAGGCAAGCTAATTAGCCAAATCGGGATATATTTTAACCAGGTACTAAAAACTATCTCCTTTGTTAAATAGCCATGTATAGGGGCAACAATAATACCCCACCAATGCTCTCTCCAACTCCCAATCCCGGTTTGCCTTTCTGAAACCTTATCGCTCTTAAAAATAAAATATAAATAAAAGTGGTCAGTGAACCCTAAAGGAGTTTTTTGTAATAGACGCAGTGGGTAATTTTTTGCAAGCTTATCTAAATCAGAATCTTCAAAAATCCTGACATGATGAATTTCCTCATGGTAAGTCGGCCGTAAACCAAGCAGCCAACGTTCTGAGTTGGCAGCTGGAATTTGGATGCACAGCTTTCCTCCGGGCTTAAGAACTCGGACTAATTCAGAAAAGGTTTTATTTAAATCATCAACATGCTCAAGAACATCACGAGAATGAATTTGGTCAAAATAATTATCCTGGAACTTTAAATCCTCAACAGACATTTGTTGAAAATTGATTTCAGGATAATGCTTTTTGCAATATTCAATATTTTCTAGCTCAATCTCGACTCCGTAATAATCTGCTGGTTGCTTTTTAGCTAGTTGAGAAATGAATGCGCCTAAACCTGATCCAGCGTCTAAAATTTTTTGCATACTTTATTGATTAGTTGGTTCTGGGAATATGACTGGAAAAGGAATTTCCCGAATGTTTTCTAGAGCTTTATAATCCTGAAGAGATTTTTTAATAACTAGATTATCTTGGGAATAATAAAAAGCTTTCTCATAGCTATACAAGAACTGTGGTTTTTGTCCAAGATCATAATAAAGTTTAGCCAACAAAACCCAACCATAAAATTGATCTGGATTATAAGTTAAAGCCAAGCGGCCATAATGCAAAGCTTGCTCTGCATTCCCTGCTTTAAATTCCAAATAAGCCATTTGGCTATAAAGTGCAGAATAAGTTGGTTCCAACTGAATGGCTGCAGCAGTCATATCATCCATTTTATGCAAGTATTCGACATTATTAGTCTGTTTCCAGAGCTGATAATATACACTTGCAGAATTGGCATGGGCTGAAGATGAGTTCAAATGATCAGCCAAGCTTCGTAGTAATATTTCCTCAGTAATGTTTGGGTCTTCATTTAACCTTATTCGACTTTCCAATAAATATCTGGTTGCGTCACCATTGATAGGATTAAGAAATAGAGCAACTTTAGACTGCTTTAAAGTTTTTTGATAATCTTCTGCGGCAAACGAAAGCCGTGATTGATTTGTTAACCACTCACCAACAATATAATTGGTTCCAGCAATAATCCCAAGTAGGCAAAGAACGATTACAATGGCCCTAAAGCTCAAACGGATTTCGATCTGCTTTGTCTTTGATACTGGTAAAATCTGTGCTGCCAAAAACAAACTTAACAGCAACCAACACGGAATCACTACAGGGTTAAATGACATACTTAGGGTAAACCCCAGAGTGGCGCTTAATAAAATCAGGGCAAAAATATCTCCATTCCTAAAATATCTTTTGACGCTTATCCAGCAGGCATAGAAGATTAAAGAAATAAACAATATTGCCACAGGTATCCCACCAGTACTTGCTAACAACAAAAAAATATTATGTGGGTCGTCAAACCTATCCCCTGCAGAAAAAGTTGACCAAGCACGTTTTCTAAATTCAAGGTAGAAATTGGCTGGACCTGTTCCTGTTAAAGGGAAGTCAGAAATAATGTCAGTGGACATATCCCATACTGCAAATCGATATTGTTGATTCAATTCAGTCCCTGCTAAAGATTCAGAAATATTTTCTGGGCGGTAGGTTTCGAAGTAAGTAAAACTGAGGCCTAACGTCATAAGGAGCGCCATTATTGAAGCAAAAAGCAATCTTTTTTCTACACGTTTGATAACCACACCTACAATGATAATTATCAAACTTAAAATCAAACCCAGTACCGCTGCTCTACTAACACTATCCACTAAAGCCCAGATAATTACGATTGAAGAAATTCCAAAATAGACTTTTGATTTCACACTGCTGACTTGCGAATAAAACCAAATCCCTAATGGCACTAAAGGAATTAAGTACATTGCAGTGAAATTAGGGTTGCCGATGAAACTGGGAACTAAAACTCGTGTCTCAACCTTAAGACCAGAATAATAACCATACCCAGCATGTTGCAACAAAGAATAAACGGATATTAGTAGGCCGGTAAAAAATACGGTTTTTAACAAAAATTTAAGTTTGTCCTGGCTAAGCTTTGCCAATACCAACCAAGTAAAAGCCGCCCAAAAAAATAAGAATAAAAACGAATTACTACCTCTTCCTGTTAGACCGATAATGCTTAAACCTAAATCTTGAGAGAATATTGTGCTAAGGGAAACAAAAATCCCAAAACCAATAAGTAGCCAAGTAAAATAACTATTTTCCTTCGCTGTAATAATCTTGTTTTTAAAAAATAAAATACTAATGATGCCAACCATCACTAAGAACAGAGCTAACTTTAATGGTTCAAACCCATCTCTTAAGAACGGGTAAAATACCAAAGGTAAAGCTGCAAATAAAAAAAAGATTAGTCCAAAGACCTTATCGTCTGAATCAGGTATTTTTGGAATAATCCATCTAAGTCTGTCTAAAAAACTCAATTTTTTTATCTCGAGTGCGTCTGTCAAAGTATCCATATCTCTCAGTGTATGAAAGAAAAGCTTACACGTCAATAATAACAAAACCGCCCTCTGGCGAGGACGGTTTTATAATCTTATTGGATACCAGTTTGACTCAAAGTGTGAGTACCGGCTGGACTAACACCACCAGTCGGAGCAGAAACACAGAACAATAACTGATAAGTACTTCCTGCAGCTGATGAGTAGTTGTAAGTAGTCTGAGCACAACCATCAGTAGGACCTGGGAAGGTTGGCAACTGACCAATGTAAGATGGGGTTAATGAGGCTAATGCGCCAGGGTAACCATTATTGTCATTGAAATATAATTCCAAAGCACTAGATAACTGACGAACATCACCCAAACGCTTCGCATCACGAGACTTTTGACGTGCGGATCCTAACGCCAAAAGAACCACAGATGCGAGCAAACCAATGATGGCGATTACCACCAAAAGTTCGATCAAAGTAAACCCTTTTTGGTTTTGTTTCAATTTATTCACCCCCGTTCTCCTTAATTTGAGAAGTCACAGCCCCTCCTGCCGATCATCTAATTTATTATTTACTTAAGTTAATTATAACACACAAATAGTAAAAGCAAGTCAATTTATCAACAACCCTCTTATCTAGTAATAGTGTTCAAATTTGCAGAATAGCCACCAGTGGCACTGCCTAAACAAAATTGAATCGTATACCCAGAAGCAGAAGTCCCAGAAACACCGGTGGCATTGTATGTATAAGAATTATTAGTTCCTGTTGCGCAGGTGGAACCGTCAGCAGGGCTAGGTGCTCCCTGGAGAGTTCGGACAAATATTGTTCCTGCGGCATTTGCGCTTAGTCCAAACCCACCATTTTGTGAAGAAGGGCCAGCCGCATTGGTGCCACATGGACCAACCACACTTCCTGTACCGGAATACAAAGAATAATTAGAATTGATTATAAAGTTTGGGGAACTAGGGATTGGGTAAGAGTTGCAAACATTAAAATATAAATCCAACGCTGAAATAATTTGTTTAACATCAGCTACCCTCCTTGCATCACGTGACTTCTGGCGACTGGAGTTAAAAATTAACAAAGCAGCTGTCACCAGCAAAGCAATAATAGAGATTACAACCAATAACTCGATGAGGTTAAAACCCGTTTGTTTTTGAATATCAAGTTTAGAAATTTGTGATTTACTCATAATGACCCAACTTAACTAACGCTACTCGCAAGGTTATAGATTGGCAACAATACCCCTGCGACCAGCAAACCCACAGCACCACCTAAAATAACCATAATCACTGGTTCGAGCAAACTAGACAACGTACTAATTTGCGCGTCAACTTCTTTCTCGTAAAAAATTGCGAGTTTCTTTAAAATATTATCTAATTCAGCTGTTTGCTCACCCACTCTGACCATTTGGGTTACCAGCGGTGGAAATTCTTCAAACTTTGCCAAAGAATCACCTATCGATTTACCGTTAGTTACCTGTTCAGCCGTGATTAACATAATATCACGGTAAATAGTATTGTTAATTACATCACCAATAATCTTAAGGGCTTGGATGATGGGGATGCCACCAGAAACCAATGTAGCTAGATTGCGGGCAAAACGGGCCATATAAATCTTCTGAAGTAATGGCCCGATAATTGGCGTGTGGATTTTGAGCTGATCCCACATATAACGACCAGAGGTTGAGTAAATATACCAACGGATTAACAATGCGCCCCCAATGAAAACCAATAGCACAACCCACCAGTAAACTTGAAACCAATCTGTAAAGGAGATTAAGACTTTAGAAATCACTGGTAGCTCTGCTTCTTGTTCCTTTAAAACTTCCACTAACTTTGGTAACACAAACTTAAACATCAACACCCCTACTACAACCAAGGCCGAAAGTACAAAGGCAGGATAAGTGACCGCAGACTTTACTTTGGAACGCAGATCATAATCCTTTTCTAACTGATCTGCCAAATAAGACAAACTTTCTCCAACCGTTCCAGCTGCTTCACCGCTCCGAACCAAGCTTACATAAACGTTTCCAAACACATCAGGATGCTTAGACATGGCAAGTGACAAACTCTGCCCGCTCTCAATGGAAGCAATCAAATTTCTAATAACTTCCACCAAACCTTTACCATCCATCTGGCTTTCCAGGATACGTAATCCTTGTAATATAGGGACCCGGGCTCCAACTAGAGTAGATAATTGGCGAGAAAAAACTACCAAATCCTTATAGCTAATACGGTTAAATATGCCTTCGATTTTAGCCAGAAAGTTCTCTTTTTGAACATCTAAATTAATAATGATTAAACCATTATTAGCTAAGAGTTGCTCAGCTTTGGAGCTGTTGGCAGCGATCACAAAGCCTTTTTTTAGTTCTCCTTTTTGATCTTTAGCTGTGTATGTAAATTTCATTTTTCAATCAACCCTGAATTATTATCCTAAGAGAGAGATAAAGTAATCATTGTCCAAAACGTAATTTTCGGCGATTGCCCGTTCTACTAATCCTTGTTGGACTAATTGTGCCAACACCTTATCCAAAGGAATCATTCCATCTTCCATACTGGTGTGAATGATATTAGAGATTTCGTAAATCTTATTGTCGCGAATCACATTTCGTATCGCGTGGTTAACGACCATGATTTCTGTCGCCGGGATCCGACCGCCGCCAACTTTTGGCAACAAGCGAAGACTGGCAACTCCGAGCAAAGTGTTAGCGAGCTGCGCACGAATTTGTCCTTGTTGATCACCTGGAAACACATCTACAATACGGTCCACGCTTTGCGCAGCGTCATTGGTGTGCATGGTTGCAAAGATTAAGTGGCCAGTTTCTGCCAAAGTTAAGGTCGCTGCAATTGATTCAAGATCACGCATTTCACCTACCAAGACAACATTAATATCTTCACGTAAGGCAGCTTTCAAAGCTAAAGCAAACGATGGGGTGTCCAAACCAACTTCGCGCTGAGAGATAAATGACTGTTGATGAGTAAACAAAAACTCGACTGGATCTTCAATGGTCAAAATATGCTCGGATCTAGTCTTGTTAATTTCATTTATCATTGATGCCAAGGTGGTAGATTTACCATGACCAGTCGGACCTACAATCAACACCAAACCTTGCTTGTTCTCAGTAAACTTCTTTAACATTGGGGGCAAGTTGAGTTCTTCCAAATTTTTAATCTGAGTCGGGATCAGACGAAACGCAACATTCCAAACTCCTTGCGCCTTATAAACGTTGACACGAAAACGGGCATTATCTTTATAAGAATAAGAAAAGTCCAAATGCATCTGTTCTTTAAGGTGCTCAGTCTGCACATCATTCAACATAACCTTAACCAGATCGGCTACGGCATCAGCGCTCAAAGTTTGGTAATCCTCTAAGCGATACAAAGTACTATCAACACGCAAAATTGGTGGTTCTCCAACTTGTAAGTGAAGGTCGGACGCGTTGCGTTCTAAAGTTACTGCTAATAATTTATTGAGTTCTAATTCACTGGCTTTATACATAGTTTTTTGTTTGTGATTTCTTGTTTAAAGGACCTGCTCTAAAGCGATGAGCAAATCCCTAGGATGCGATAAATCTCGGTTAATATGCAGCCGAGTTCCTAGCTTCATAATAGCATCTAATTGCATTTCTTGCATGGTGTGAGCGATTGTGATCACTGGTAAAGTTGGATTTGCATTAATAAATCGCCCTAAAATTAACATTTCTTTATCCAGTATGTCGACGTTTGGACTAAAAACCACTGCGCGAAGCTCATTTAGGCCAGCTAACTCAGCCAACTCAATCAAATCTTCTGCAGCGGTCACTAAAATATTGGCCTGTTCTAATTTTTGCTGATAGAAACTTCGGGTCTGGGTGTCTCGATCAACCAAACCAATCGCCTGCCCTAGTAATTTATAGTGCGGGTGTTGGCGCAATGAATATTGTTTTATAATTAATGGTTCCATTAGTCGTCAGTAGTTACGCGGCCAATTTCTTCTATTGTGGTTTCACCATGCAAGACCTTAAGTAAGCCGTCCTGTTTCATGGTGATCATTCCTAGCTTGGCAGCCGCATCATAAATCTTGAAAGATGGAGTTTTTCCAAACAACAGCTCTTGTAATTCATCAAACATGGGAAGAACTTCGAAAATACCCATGCGTCCCTTGTAGCCAATATGTCCACACTTATCACAACCGACTGCGTCGTAAACCTTTAAACTCTTGGAATCAAGACCCTCAAGGTATTCTTTTGGCACGCTCTGGAGAACCTGGTCAAATTCTTTTTGCATGACAGGGTTGATTTTACCTTCCTTCTTACAATCATTACAAAGTTTGCGGATCAAACGCTGCGCCATGATTAAATTAATGGACGCTGACAGTAAAAATTGCTCAATACCCATATTCATCAACCGAGGGATGGCTCCCACTGCATTATTAGTGTGAAGAGTTGAGAACACTAAGTGACCGGTTAAAGCCGCGTGTACCGCCAATTCTGCAGTTTCTTCATCACGGATTTCACCGACCATGACAATGTTAGGGTCCTGACGCAAGATACTACGCAATCCTGAAGCAAAAGTTAATCCAATTTCTGGTTTAATCTGACTTTGGTTAACTCCTTCAATAAAATATTCCACAGGATCTTCCAAAGTAACAATATTTACTTCTGTGGTGTTGCGAATGGTCAAAATCGAGTACAAAGTTGTGGACTTACCACTTCCAGTCGGACCGGTAATTAAAAATACACCGTGGGTTCGTTTAATGCTTTCCACTACCCACTTCAAAGCTGTGCCGCGCAAACCCAGTTCTTCCAAAGTTGGCACTTTAGTGGTCTTGTCTAAAATACGCATTACGATCTTTTCACCATACATTAACGGTAAAGTAGAAACACGTAAGTCGACCGATTTCTTACCTAAATCCACATGGAAACGACCATCCTGAGGCAGTCGGGTCTCATCAATCTTCAAAGTCGATAAAATTTTGATGCGCGAAATTATTGCGGATAAAACATTCTTTGGTAACCGTAAGCTGGTGTGTAAAATACCGTCAATACGATATCGAACCCGTACATCGTTCTCGGATGGTTCAATGTGGATATCAGAAGCTTTGCTCTCAATAGCATTCGAAAGGATTACATCGACGATTTTGATAATCGGTGCATCTTCTATCGGTGCGCCCTGTTGTTTATCATTTGATTGTAGAGCGGCTGTTTTGCGAGCTTTTTCTTCGTGTTCCTTTTCCGCCAAATCTTCTAAGGCTTGGCCGACAACGCTCTTGATGTTTTGTTTATTACCTGTGAGAAATGCTTCTAATCCACTCTGGGAAGCTACGTAAACTCTAACTTGATAGTTATTTTTTTGTCCCAAAAACTCTAGAGCCTCTAATGCTTGAATATTACTGGGGTCAATAATTGCCACCTTAAGCTCTTTACCCTTAAGTTCATAAGGAATCATCTTGTAAAACTGTCGAGATTCCATCGGAATAATATCTACTACATCGTCTGGCGCAATTACGTTGCTTAAATCAACATAAGGCAAGTTTAAAAAAGCCGCCCGAGCTTTAGCGACATCTTCATCATCCATTAGTTTTTCGGCAACGAGGAGCTGAGCTAGTTCATTCACGTCCAAGGTGGTATCGCTTTTGCCATATTTACCGGCCTTAACGTTTTGAAGTTTGTCTTGCTGTGATTTTGCCAAAAATCCATGGTCCACTAAAAATTGTTCAAAAGTGCCGAGGGTTGCCTGCGGCGCATTAGGAGTGGCCATTATAATTACTCGATAATATTTCCTAGAACTTGTCCAATTTCTCCAGGAGTAACCTGAGGATATGGGAAAAAGGACTTTTGATTATTAAACTTCTCCACTGAACTAAAGTCTAAATCTTTACCTTTTGGCAAAATATTATAAACTTGAGCAGAGTTTTCAATTTGAATCTCTGTGGTGGTTGTGTCTCCACCAAAAAATGCCATGTAGCCCATGACAGCTGCGCCACCAAGAGCGATAACGATTATTGCGATGTAAAGACTTTTTTTCATAAGCTTATTGAACTCCTTCTAAGGCCGGGGTGGTTTTTTCTGCCAATTCGTAGGCATAGGTTTTTAGCCGGAGTGAGTAATTTGGACCATCTTGAGTACTGGTAACTGTTAGTGCGCTGATATCAATAATACGGCCTGATCCTTCTAAGAGGGTTAAAAAATTGCGGAATTGGTCAATACTACCTTTTGCCATAATCGATACTTCTATTGCAGTGATTTCGCGATTGCCGCCAAATTGATCTTTTAACTGATCTTTGTCACCACTAGCAATAAACTTTTCCGGTGAACCAACGCTTAGTTGTGATACAGTCATCCCTGTATTCTGAGCAAAAGTTTCTAAAACTAAAGCGATCTTGGTGGGACGTGCAGTTAACGGAACAGCTTCATCCAACAACTTAACTTCATCTTTTGAATCTTCGAGCTCGTTGATCAATTTATTTAATTCTAGCTGGTCCGCCTCTAGGCTCGATCGTTGGTCTTCGAGTTCGGCTAATTGCCCTTGGGTCTGTTGAGTTTTGCTATATTTTGGACCTAAAACAAACCAACCGAACACAGCAATCACAACAACGATCAAGATCGTCTGTAATAACGGATTTTGAATCTGTTGGCGAGTGGATAAATTGGCAAAATTATTTGAGTCCATAAAACTAGTTTTTTCGCTTTAGTAATTCTGGGTCCATAGTTAATTGAAGGCGCATTTGGGTTTGGAGAATATTATCCTTTTGGCTTCGGCTCAACGACATCACCCGAACATTCGAAAAATATCGATTATACTCAGGCAGATCAAAAACTTGTAAATACTTCTCCGCTTCTGCATAAGTTGGAACAGTAACAGTGAGGTTTAAGTCACCTTCTTCAGTCGTTTCTAAGGTAGAATATTCAGCCGAAGCTAAAGTTACTCTGGCTAATTCTGGTAATAATCCAGACCAAAATAGATGCGCATCAATTAAATCAGAAGCACTTTGTAATTGACCTTGACGTGTGATTAACTCGGAACGCTGTTGATTATTTTCTAAACTAGCTTGTGTCTCTGAAATCACCTGTTGATGCTCAGCGATTTGTCGTTGTCCACTCCAATCACTGTAAAATAAATAGCCATACAAACCCAAAGTTAAGATAAACACCATGGTGGCTATCCGTAATATCCAGCGTTTCCCTTTCTCTTTAACTTGGTGAAAGGTTGACTGAGTTTCTAATAAATTAATTTCTGACATTCTATTTTTGGTTTGGTTTCGTGATTGATTATTCCAGTTGTCTCATGGCTAGACCTATGGCAACTGGAAGTTGCATCGAAAATCGCTTCAGCACCCCTTCGACTTCAGCTGGATAACTGAGCCGAGACATAGGATTACCATATACAACTTGTGGGGCTAAATTAGCAAAGTATTCTTTGAGGCCTGGCATCTGACAACCACCGCCTACTAATACTATTCTATCAACATTGATCTGGTGGCTCTGATATAAATCTAGAACCTGCTTTACCTCTGAGGTAATATTATTTAATACTGGCTTTACAGCTTCGGGAAGAAAGTCTGTAGAGTTTAAACCAAAGTCCCGTTTGAACTGTTCGGCCCGAGCAGGTTGTAAATTCAGAGTTTGAGCAATTCGCTCTGTAATACTATCACCACCGATATTTAAATTGCGAGTCAACTGCAACAAACCTTCTTTAATAAAGTTAATCCCAGTGACTTTTGCTCCTATATCTATTATAACATCATTCTTAGATTTATCTTCCACAATTGCCCGAATTAAGGCAAGGGCTTCGATTTCAATGATTTCTAGTTCTAATCCTGCTTGTTGAAAAATCTTAATATAAGTATCGCGGATTTGTTTTGGCACAGCGATCAACAACACCTTCATACTGTGATTAGCAATATCTTCGGAGATCAAACTCCATGATAAAGAAACTTCCTCGAATGGCAGTGGGACGTATTTCTTAGCCTCAAACTTCATTGAGTTCTCTAATTCATTATCTGACATCTTCGGCATATCAATTACCGATGTAAACACAGCGGAATTAGGCAAGCTAAGGGCGCACCTCTTAGTAGTGGTTCGAGCCTTCTCGGTTAGATTACGAAGTAAATCAACTGTGGCTGCAACTACTTCTGGTTTAGTCTGATTAGTTATGGGTTCGATTAAGTCCACAATTCCATAAGTCTCTAGTTCTAAGCCTTCTGATTTAAGTTGGACCATTTTTATGGCCTGAGTACCGATATCAACACCTAAGATTGACTTTTCTTTACCGAACCACATGGGCCTCTTTATATTTAGTTAATTTTTCTTGCAATTTTATTTCAGAAATCCTTACTTGATGGATTTAGAATACTATATTTGGGGACTTATTGTCAAAATTTGCTGACTCTGCTACAATGCGGAGGTTAGATTCCCTCCCCAAACAAATTTTTGCTTGGGCTGTAGATAGTATTATCACCCACCCACATTCACACTTGGGCCGAGCGTAGCGAGGTTAAGCGTGAATGTGAAAGGAGCAGTTTGCATAGGGCGGCAGAAATTGGCTTTAGCCGATTTCGTGAGCCCGGAGAAAACTGCGACGCGGGCCTCTAGCTCATCTGGTAGAGCGCCTCGTTTGCACCGAGGAGGTGAGCGGTTCGAGTCCGCTGAGGTCCACCAATAAAAAATTCCGACTTGTTCGGGATTTTTTATTGGAAGATTTAGAGGACGAGAACTGGGGACCCCAAACTACTTGGGCCGATCCGCTAGTTGGCGGAGAGGTTAAGCAGTTTGGGGAGAGGGACACTGGCTTAAGCGGAGCAAGGGCGACTGGACAGAAGCGCGAAGCGAAGCGTAAGCCAGATGGCCCGATGAGTCCGCTGAGGTCCACTAAAGAAAGAACGCCATCACTTGGCGTTTTTTCTATGTTCGAATGATATAATATAGACTATGAGATTTATAATTGGTCCATTAATGATTGTGGTTGGTGTACTGATGATGAAGTACACAGTTTGGATTACTGAACAGGTTGGTAAAGTAGATTTTGCTCAATACCTACCTTATCCTTTGGCTGGTACCTATTCTTGGTGGCGCATCGTTGGCTTAATCTTAATTGTTCTGGCCATGCTCTGGATGTTTGGCTATCTAGATTTTGGCTCTACCGGATTAGTAGTTCCTGAATAACAAGCCATTGATTTTTAGCGCCTATCCTGCTAAAATGACCAAGTATTTTTCGCCCCGTTTACCACATACCAAATTTTTGCTTGGGCCAACACTGAGCTTCCCGAAGTGGAGGTTAAGCAAAAATTTGAGAGGAGTAGTTTGTGGAGAGCGTTAGGATTTAGCTTTGGCTGATTCCGTAAGCTCGAAGAAAACTACGACGAGAGGGCGTGTAGCTCAGATGGTTAGAGCGCGTCACTGATAATGACGAGGTCCCAGGTTCGATTCCTGGCACGCCCACCATCATAAGAATCCGGCTCGTCCGGATCTTTATGATGGTATAGATATTGGAATCGAACAAGAGCGGTACGCCGAAGGCGAAACTTGATGCGACTATTTGGAGCATCAAGTAGCGGCGGGGGTCGCCGCAGCGTTACGCGACGAAACACCATGAGCGAAGCGAATGTGGTAAGGAGAGTAGCGGGAGGTGACCGATTCCTGGCACGCCCACCATTATATAAATTAACCCCGGCTGACGCCGGGGTTTTTGTTTGTTAGACAATGGTCACCGCTCAAACCATGGGCTACGCCGCTACGCTCACTGTGCCCATAGCCTTTCGCTCTGTGACCATTGTCTAAAAAAAGGAGGGTAGGAATGAAACAAAAACAGCTCTATCTCATAGAGCTGTTTTTGTAGACTTGGATCACCCCCTTTTTGCCAGAAGGCGTTAAGTTGTATGTGAAAGATCCTAGAGGATCAATAGCATTGCTATCAACATGGCTGCGAAGGATGTGTTGGCTACCAGACTAACATGTTGGACGTGACGCTTAATAGCAATTGCTAAAATCAATGCGGCAATCAACCCAGCCAAGATGACCAAGAAGATTTTTTCTTCCCAAATATTTACATTGAAACTTGTGCCGAACAATGAGACTTGCGCTCCTTCCACTTCGCCGGCATTGAGACTCGCCAGCTGGTTACTAAATTGTGCGACAGGTTGTTGGTGCATTTGTCCGTCTAAATCTTGAACCTGAATCATCAAACTATCTTGAGGGCTAACTTCTGCGAGTGGGATAGTTCCTTTCCAAAGACCATCAGCGATTGGATCAAGAATTAAACTTCGCGCCCCCCAAAACGCCAACAGTTTAACGGCGTTATGAGTAGCGGTAACTTCTAAGTAAAGCTGGTTGCCTTGCAAAGAAGTTTTAGTATCAATAATTTCTAGTGCTTCACCACCTTCTGTAATTGGTGCATTCACCTCAGTCGGTTGGTTTTGTAATTCGTTGCTAGTAACTTCGCTAGGAATGGATTGAACAGGAGCAGGTGTTTGTACGGCTGGGGTTGGTGCAGTAGGAACAGGAACTGCCGGCGCAGGTTCAATTACTTTAGTCGGAGTTTCCTGTAAAGTCACAGGGGCGTTTAATGGATTTCCAAACATCTGCACTACAATAGTAGTTTCGTGTCCATCAAACATACCATTAGATATCCCGATACCGATTTCAGTAAAATTGTTATTTAAAATGTTAGCACGGTGGCCAGGGCTGTTCATCCAAGCAGTTTGAATATTTTCTGCCTGGGTGAAATCAATGGCTAGGTTTTCGCCAGCAGTGGTGTAACTATAACCAACGGCCTTAATAAATGTCCAAGGAGTTTGGCCATCAGGGGTATTATGAGCAAAGTATTGGCGAGCCAGCATGTCGTTAGCTTTATTTTGCGCTGCGCGAGATAACAAGCTGCTAGTTTTTAGCTCACCCAGACCATTAGCAACGCGGTCTTTGTTTGCTAAGCTCACTACGTTCTCGATAGTAATCGGTGCGGCATAACTAGTAGTTGCTGGAGTAAAGGCCACCAGTGATACTCCGACGATCTTCACAGTCACCACCAAAATGGACAACAAAGCCAACATGCGGTGACTTAATACATGCGGATGATAGTTGTTGCGTTCGTGTGGAATAAAGTGGTCGTGCAAAGACAACGCCCACTTGTAGAAGGTCGGAAACTCGAGAGGAATAATACTCCCGGCTACCGGCACAAAGTTTGAGAAGTTATTCATTTGTATTTTTGTTTTGGTTTCAAAGTCCTAAGCGATTTTGGCTTAAGGTTTGTAACTTTCTATATTCATTTTAGCATAAATCTCAAAAAAAATCAACCCCCAAAGGTTGATTTATCTGTGTGGTGTTGTCCAAGCTGTTTCGTAGAGCATAGTCTCCTGATCTATCTCCGTAATCATGATATAACTGGTCAAAGACACACCAGAAACTATCAAAAAAACTATAGTCCAGATAAACCAGCGGTGATCATATGAGGGTGATTTTGATTTTGTTAACATGAAAGTGAGTTCTTGTATTGATTATATCACGGTTAGTGTAAATTATTCCAAAAATAACAAAGCAGTCATCACCCCAACACCGATTAAGAATGCTAAGACCTGCCCGACGGACTGAGAGAGTCGTTTTTCCTTCTGAAGTTCCGGAATAATGTCGCTCATGGCTATGTAAATAAAGCTGGCACCAGCTACTGCTAATAACGCTGTTGGGGCCTCATCCAAACCAGGGACAAAGAGGAACACGATCGCCGCTCCAACCACTGAAGTTAGGGCCGAAAAGAAGTTATAAATTAAAGCTTTGGTTGTTGACCAGCCCCCATGAATTAAAATTGCGAATTGGCCAAGCTCCTGAGGAATTTCGTGGAACAAAACCGCCACAGTAGTCGCAATTCCCAATGGAATGCTAATCAAAAAACTGGCTGCAATAATAATACCGTCAATTAAATTATGCAATGCATCACCAAAAGTTGTTAACAGATTGGTAGCATGGCCAGTGTCTTCGTTTTCGCCATAGCCATGGTGCCAGTGAATGTATTTTTCTAACAAAAAGAAAACAATTATTCCCAGGAGGAAGTAAAATCCTGTCATGGTGGTAAATCCTGATTCTGCCATCTCCGGCAAAATATGGATGAACACATCACCTAATAGTGCACCGGCTGAAAAGGCAATCAAAAAGTGCAGAATCTTGTGAAGAAAGCTTTGATGCAAACCCAGCAAAGCAACTCCAATTAAGGATGCTGCACTAACGACCAGTACAGAACCAAACGTGTATAAATAAATTTCAGACATTGATAATAAATTAGTTTTAATCATTATAACTTATTTAGAAGTAAAATGCAAATAATTCGCATTATTAGAAAATAAAAAAATGGCACCCGTTATCGAACGAGTGCCTAAGAGAAGAAGAAGGAGAGAGAAAGTTAGTTAGTAGGTGCATCCTGACTGGTCGGAATGAAAATTTCTCCGTTGAACGTAATACTCAACTGGTTTAGAGAATATGCACCTAAGAAATTTGTTGATGTGTCTCCCCAGATAAGGTTAAATCCGTAGCCGCCACGCGGAGCACCAGTGCCAACGTAAGAAGGATAAGTTCCGGTAGGACTTTTTATCATTACATCAGTAAGGTCCGACAAAGTGGCGTTGGTGCCATCGCAAGTCAAGTACTGATTAACGCGTCCACCGTTTCCACTTGCGCAAAGCCAATCCAAAGCTGAGCTATCACCTCCGGTTGCATCATACTCAAAAACTTTCCATTCGGTGCGAGTCGCAAAATCCGTACCTACGTAGTTGTTTTCCGACGAAATGATCGCATATTTATTGCCATCGGTAACCCAAATGTTCAAATAAGCAACTCTCGCCGGATCACCAGTAAGCCGAACCCACGAAACCGTATCCAGAGTATTCAACAGCCTGCCATCAAAATAATTGGTTCCGTAACCTACCTTTTGTCCACCCCGCGGTGTCGCGGCACTGAAGCCAGCACCGGAAAGGTCTTCACTGACAAGCATATCCATGTCCCAAGGCGGTGCGATCGTCGAATTGTTGTTTCGAATGAAAAACGGAAAGAAATCTGGCATGGGAATTTCTGATACTTCACAACCGACGCCAAACTCATATCCACTCATGTTAGGAACGGGCATGCCGGGCATGGCGTCGCCGTGTGCCGTATGAGCAGCGATCGCGTTGTTGTTGATGTTAATCAAGTTATAGGTATCGCCTGCCTTGTGACAGATGTCCGACTTCTTGTTCTGCCCTAAGGTCGGGACGGCCGTGACAGCGAAAGCGAAGATGAACAAAGTTGCGAAAATCAAAGTCGAGAAAAATTTTTTCATTTCTTCTGTGAATCCTCTTTATAGTTTTTCTCTGGTTTCCCAGGATGTCCTATTGTAAAGCTCGGACAACCTGTAAAGATTACAGCATTTTGCCAAAAAAGTCAAGGCGCAGTGTGTGCACCTTGAAAACAACCCTCAGCCAATAGTTAGATTGCTCCTACTAATCCTCAATCCGGATTTCACCAAAATATGTTGGATCAAACACGCCTGGCAAACAATTCTCCGCTGGGTCAATTCTGAGCCCAGTAATCACCCCGCGCCACTTACTATGCCACCCTGCGTAAATCTTCCCACGATACGAACCACTGCTTCGAGGATAATAGCCAATGGTTTTACTCTCGCTCCAGTTTGGCTCGCTACTTGTCGTAAAGTAAATCTTGCCGTAGCTGCTAGGGCAGCCATTATACAAATCTAAGTACACTGAATCGTAAAATTCTGACTCAGCTGCCAGAGAATTACTGCACAGCCGCGACAAACCACAATTACTCAATCCACCACGCCGAACATAAGGGTCATAACCTCCGTCCATCCAGAGCGCGCCATTAGAAACGCCCCAGTCTTCCCAATTGTGTAAATCCCATAGTTCGCGATTCCCCCGCTGAGCAAAACTCCATCTGTAGCCACCTTGAAGAAGCACAATTGGATTATAAGTTTGCGCAGTCACAACAAAATTATCATCCGGGGAATTGAGCGAGCTTGCAGATGGGTAGTATGGCTCTGAGTTCGCATCATCTTTATCGATTTGATAATGCAAATGTGAGCCAGTAGAATTACCAGCGCACTGATCCGAACTGGGGTTACCACCGCTTTTACCGATTTCCGTTCCCTCAGAAACATAATCACCAACCGAAACTGCAACGCCACTACTATAGGTTCGAGACCGTAGGTGAGCGAACACTTGTCTAATCGTTAACCACGGCTGGTCGGGATGCTGACTCCGAATCACCACCAAACCGCCCCAGCCATCGCTACATCTACTAATCAAAACTGTTCCGCTCAAAGGAGAACGAACGCTGGTTCCTGAACTAACTGCAATATCAACGCCAGGATGGCGACCACAACCTTCGCCCCGACAACCACTCCGATAACCATCGTCTTGATTGTCCCGATACAAAGTTGTATACCGCGCGCTGCCTGTTCCTGAACTGCCGCGGTAAGTTCCATTGTAATCCGCCATCGCAGCCACAGGCTTCACATAACTCTGCGCTCCAGCTACCACTGCCATACCCAAAACTAATCCAACCAATTGAACAACTCTCATAGTTACCTCCTAAGTCTTTCTTTTAGCTTAGCGAGGCAACTTCAAACCCTAATCAAACTTTCCTCAAATTTGAACAAACAAAAAACACCCTTAGTAGGGGTGCTTTATATCAATTGAAATTCTATCCCAACTACTCCAAACCTTACTTCGTCCTCTCTAGAATAGTATCTATAAATTGATTCGACTAAATCTTCCATGGCGATACCGCCAAAACTTTCCTCTGGGAAGCTTTCGAAGAGTTCTTCAAAAGTTGGATAAATATGCAAGGCAATAATTTTTGCCATTATAGATTCTTCCATCCCCGGCCTCTTCAAAAATATAATGATATCTCCAACCCTTAACAGCCGCCGTTTATCGTCGTTTAACCGAGACTCAATGGTCTTTTTACCATCTTTAATTTGATTGAAGGGCAACTCGTGCAATCTCATTTCATGAATCATAGAGAATTTATATCATATTCACAAACAAAAAACACCCCTTGAGGAGTGTTAAAGAGTTTAACAACTGTATAGTGACTGAAATGCAACCGACTACGAAGTCTTTTGAGAG
>CAZBOT010000027.1:0-23479 GCA_964493575.1 uncultured Candidatus Saccharibacteria bacterium
AAAACAACTATTTAAAGAAAAATTAAAAAGTAATATTAAAAAAATCAGGCTGGCAACATGCTATTGATGTTTGGTATATAACCTCTTACAAAGTTATACGGGTCGAATTTACGGATACCTACCTTGTCGGCAATCCAACTTTCGTATTGCTGTGTTCCAATCATCACACCGGCCAACACAGGTACCAAGTCCTTGCTAAAGCCAAATGGTTTTGAATTGGTAGCAATATCAACTATGGAGGCGGTTAATCCACCCAGTGTAATACCGTATATCATAAATTCATAATTGGACATCGAGTCGTTACCAAACAATCCCTTGTCGTTTAATACGGGTAGTCTTGAAACTTCAACGAGTGCATCTACCACTACACCGAATCCTATTCCACCAGCCATCTTTAAGAGAAAATCTTTCATTGTTTGAACTTCCTTATTTGCCATTTTATAACCACTATGTTGAAAAAGAATATAAAAGACTTAAGCTCCACAACCGCACCCAGGCTTGTTTGGCGGTGGGGATGAGGGGCTAAAGCCATTACCATTGCTACCTTTTGACCTTGATTTTGATAATTCGTTAACGCCTATAAGTGCTGCGACAAGTGCGCCTACCCCCGCAAGTACCATTGTGAATAAGTTGTTATCTTTTTTTCCTGCCATATCAAATGAACCCTGGATAAATGTGGTTGTAATCATATGCCGGACTTGCGTTACCGCTTGCGTTTAATGTTGGTGATGTGTAATTGGCCATTACTTTTAATGGCTTATTTGGTGAAAGAGGTGTTGGAACTGCGGATTGTTTCATACCTTCCATAGGCATAATATCGAATCCGTCATTGTACATCATTTGTTTCGGGGGTTTTCCTAAGCCGCCCCCCATTTTATTTTTACTATAATTCATATATCCGAAACTTAGAATTGCAGCGCCGGCAATAAGAGGGCCTATTACTTCCAGTTTCTTAATACCGTTTTTTTCTCCAAGTGCTCCTGCTGCACCATAACCGGCCAAAAGCCCACCGGCTATCATCGTCAGAGTATCTTTACAGATCATGTTCTTTATGCTCTTTTTTATTTAAAAGATAAATAATCTGACATATTTTAGACTTTTATGTTAGATGATAGAGAGTATAGTATTCGTTCAAAAGAATTATCCGAAATCTTTGAGAAAGTGCGTTTAAAGGACTTGGGACTTATCAGTTTACCAAAACGCCCCATACTCGATAGTCCGCATATTGATGATTCGTTTATGAAAACTTTAGTTGCCATGACGATGAAAGAACAGCATTATTCTGTAGAAGGATTGGTAGTTAGAACACTCGAACCATATCTTGATTTAAAGAAAGGATTGGGAACTAGAAGACATATTTTGCCCGAGAAATGGGATGATCCGCTACCTGACGTTCCAGAGAATGAACCCGAGAGATTCTTGGGTGAGGATCTCAAGTCCAATACTTGGATTCAAGACTATATGGAATACGACTGTGAACAGGAGTATGAGGGCGAGATATCGGTATACACAACGAATCATTTTATAAAAAATAAAGAATATAATCCAAAAAAAGATAGATTTGAACATTTGACAAAGAAACTCGATAGTGCCCCCAACAAATGCTATATGATAACAGGAATTCAGATAATGAGTGATTATAAACCCATGGTAGATTTTATAAAAATACAGAAAAAATACATGAAAACAATAGACATGGTATCTACCGAAACAATATGGGCACAACCAAATAAATTCTACGAGTTCCGAACTCCTATTATTTTCAATCCTGATATTGAAATTGTATTCTCTTTCACCCCGAATAAGAGTTTTGAAAACTGGATATCAACACATAAAGATAATATAATGATCCATGGGTGGGTTTGCGAACCATTGGGAAAAACAATGATGGGTTAGCTTAAATATTCTAGCTATAAAATTTAGTTATGGAACAACAACCAATAAGAATCTGTACAGAAAAAGAACTATCATATGAACCGGCGGTTCAACTACAGGCTTTTGAGATAGCCAAGGCACAGAACCCAAGAAACATACCCGAGTCTAATATTATAAATCCATTTCATTTAGCACTTGTAAGAGGCAAGATGCACAAGGTCGGCGCCCTACTCAAGGTAAAGTTCTTGAATGGAACCGATAAACAAAAACTGGGAGTAAAGACAATAGCCAAGGAATGGGAACATCACGCCAATGTAAAGTTCAACTTTGTGGCTTCAAACAAGCCCGCCGATATCCGAATTGCATTCAAATGGAAGGGAGATACGGGTTCTTGGAGTTACATAGGAACCGACTGTTTCAATATCCCGCAAAACGAACCCACGATAAACTTTGGATGGCTGGATACTACATTCAGTGACAAAGACGACTATAATCGTGTAGTGTTACATGAACTATGTCATGCCCTAGGAGCCATTCATGAACATCAATCACCAGCCGCAGGCGAGATACCTTGGGATACTCAAAAAGTATACAATTACTATATGGGTCCACCGAATAATTGGTCCAAAGAACAAGTAGATACTAATATATTTCAAAAATACAGTATCACTAGAACCCAATATAGTAAGTTCGATAAGGAAAGTATCATGCTTTATTCAATACCTAATTCATTAACAATAGGTGATTATGAAGTAAAGGCTAATAACAAATTGTCAGAGACCGATAAGGAGTATATGGGGACCATTTATCCATTTACTATTAAACAGATAACACAACTACCTCTGGGTAAAACTGCAACAACCTATATTGGTAAATACATGGAGGAAGATTACTATGAATTCATGGTACCGGATAAGCCCACCAAAGCAATTCTCTATACAGAAGGAAAAATGGATGTGGTTATGTCATTGATGGAAGCTGATAGCAAGAAGGTCTTGGCGTGGGATGACGATACCGGAATGTTTACTAATGCAAGGATTGAAAAACTGTTAAACAAGGGTAAATATCTAATCAGAATCCGCCATTACTCTCCAACCGCCACTGGAAAATATAAGTTGATTACAAAAGCAGAATACCCCTAAAAGTTTTTTAGACTCTTAGAGGTATGTCATTATGGTGGTAATGACAGAGAAACCTAAGTTCAAAGGAACTATTATAGTTTGTGTAAGATGTAAAAGAGAACGTCCTAAAAACGGCAATCAAGAAGTATGTAAATCTTGTTATGGTTATTTACGAAAATTAGAAAGATATAAAGACGCCCCTTTAAAAAAATGTGAACATTCACCTGAATGTAAAGTTATGATTAGAGCATGGGATAGATGTGGAACCCCTAAAAGATATGCTTTAGGCCATCAAGGATTTCTTAGAAGTGGAAAAAAGAGCCCAAGTTTTAAAAATGGATTTATGGATCTACCCCAAGGATATAGATATCAATTATTTCATGGTCATCCTTTTTGTAATTCAGTAGGCTATATTATGTTCCATAGAATTGTTTATGAAATGTATCATAAGTGTTGTCTTTTACCTTGGGCTGACATTCATCATCGAGATGGAAATGTTAGAAGGAATCACCCCGAAAACTTACAGGGGATGTTATCTACAACTCATAAATCAATAACACATAAAGGAGTAAAACATAAGAAAAAAAGATATAGAAGGAAATGTATTGAATGTGGGTCTAAAACGACCGCCAGAAGAAAAAATGGTACATGGAAATGGTATGAAGTATCTCCTAGAAGATTTAGATGTGATAAATGTTATAGAACTGATCCAGAAAATTGGAAAAAGAAGTTAGAATGGCAACGACAATATAGAAAGAAGAGAAAAAGACTAGTTATTTCTATCTAGATATTCCTACTTTTGAAAAGATATCGTCTAGCATAGAGTTAACCTGTCCTTTTATTGCGCCGGAGTTAACTGGCTGTCCATTTAGCATTACATTTCCGTTGACTATCTGGGCGCCACTTCCGCCACTAGAACTTCTATTTCTCAATCCACTTAGTAAATCACCAATTCCACCGCCTTGGAATAATCCGCCTACTGAGATTCCACCTGTATTTCCACCAGAGGAGCCACTTGAGCCACCACTACCAATATTCAATCCACTACCCATACTTATTCCCTTTTTACCAATACAGATACTTCCCACACGGATCATACATTCGTCATCTGTACTAGCAGTAGGCTTTGGTTTATGCCACTTTCTTCGTGGTCTACCGTATCTATCAGGATATGGTTCATAAAACATATCATCCCATGGTGGTGGTCCTCTAGGAAGTGGTGGGGGAGGTCCCATTGGGGGACCAAATGGAGGTGGTCCTCGCATACTTCCAGGTTCGGGAATCATAGGAGCCCTGTAGTAGGGGTACATCTGCTGTGTGTAGGGAGGCATTAAAGCACCGCCGGGATACGGTTGCACAGGCGGTCCATTTATAGGGTTGTTTTGAAACAGATTGTGATCTCCGGCTATAACATTTCCTGTCTGACTTGAAATATTTGGTACATAGTCGGGGAAGGCGGCCTTTAGTCCCTGCAGATAATTCTGGTAGGTGGCAAGGTCAACTGCCTGTGGATTTGATTGTATTGTGCCGGGGGTGACACCTTCGCCTCCCAGAGCAGCCGGTGGACCTTGAGGACCGCCTCTACCACCTTGTTGTTGTGACGGCCCCAAGTTACTCAAATCCTCCTTTAATTCATTAAATATACTTCCTTCGTTAAATGGAAATTCTTTTTTCTTGTATAGAAAATAACCTAAAAGGGCTGCGCCACCCATGGCGGCCAAATAAACGTAACCGGGGATCTTTGCCATAATATTAACTATAAAGAAAAAGATTATAAAAGAAAAAACTAATAATAGCCGTATTGACCATATCCACCTTGTTGTGGATAATAACTACCACCAGTACCATAAGTTCCACCGTATGATGGATAAGAGTAACTCCATGGTTGGGAACTGTACTGGGTATAACCTGGATTATAGCTTTGTTGATAACTATAATATGGATTAGTCTGTGGATAAAAGTGGCTTGCCTGATAGTAATAAGACTGCGGATCATAGAAAGCATATTGTCCGTAGTATTGTTGGTAATAATTTTGAAGGTTTTGAATGTAATCTTGGTATTGTTGACTGTAAGGATTAGTGTTACTGTAACCACCTAAAGGATCGCTGTACCATGGCGAATAACTACCGCCCCATCCACCAGCCATAGGCAAGTTCAATTTAATCTCAAGTGCATCGGCTATCTCTTTTATAATAGATTGCAAGTATTGTTGTATAACATAGGTGGGCAGTCTATCGCCTGCTATCTCGCTTGTCAATAACTCAAGTTTGGCGTTGTATGTTTCTATCTTTGCATTTATGCTATCCAAGTTAGTTATAACTACGTTGACGTCCTGTGCCCTCTGGATAATATTCTGCAAGATTTTATCTTTTAGTTCTTGCACTGTGGGGGCCGTTGTTGTGGTTGTAGTAGTATCATAGGAAGAATAAAATGATAGGGCGTTACCTTTCTTAAAGTAATTGGTAGCTAATATCCAGCTTACCGCAGCTATACCGGTATAAAGTAAAAGGCTGTTCTGGTCTTTAATGCCCAGCTTCTTGAGAAATTTATCCATGAGTATTATAAGAAAAGTAATATAAAAGATTAGAACCCGGTCATGGGGAACCCATAGGTTAATCCGGGGATGTTTTCGGGGAATGTTGCACCGCTAAACATCATATTTGGATTTGGTTTTATCGGTGGGTAAGCTGGTGGCATCATAGACCCTTGTGGTGACAACCCTTGAGCCGGTGGTAATCCTTGAGGGGACATTGGAACAGCACCGTTTTGCAAGGTGATGTTAGGACTGTTGTTCACAGGTGGTCTTGGTGGGGGTAGCATTGTTTGTGGTCCGATTGGAGGTTGTCCTTGCGGTAAAACAGCGGGTAATGGTGGTCCCTGTGATGTCACTGCCTGTTGAGGGGGAAAAGGCATGAATGGTGATTCATTAAGTTTGGCCCCTTTACTACCAAATAATTTTGGTCCGACATAGAAATATCCTACAGAAGCTAAAACTCCTATGCCTAAAAGTATGAATGGCGATGTTTGTTTGGTCACGATAAATATGTTAAAAATGATATAAAAGATTAACGACGGCCGTATAGAGAAAGGTAGTCTTTTTCGGGTAGTTTGGAAGCGTTGTTAGGGAAGTTGACCTGTGGGGGCGCATATGCGGGAGTTATTTTTTGTTTAACTTCTATCACTGTTGTCTTTTTTGGTTTAACTTTCGGGGCGAAATATAAAAATGCAATTGCTGCAATAACGCCGATACCGGCTGCGACTAAAATATTATTTTTCAACAATAATTATAAAATAAAGGAAATAAAAGGTTAAACGACGCCGGCCATTGGGAAGCCGTAACTCATACCGGGGATGTTTTCTGCAAATGCAACACCGGCAAAGTTCATATTGAGGTCGTCGGCTGCCATTGGGACATCTACATTATTTGGAATACCAACTAATGGTTCTGCTGCTGGAGCTGCTGCCATTGGGGGTACCTCAACCGGTGGTTTTGGTTTACTTAATAATCGTGGAGCGATAAATGCATATGCCATCATACCTATTACACCTAAGCCTACTAGGGTCATAGCGCTGTATTGATTTTTCATATTCTTTATCAAAAAATAGGTATAAAAGCTTTAGATTATATTCTTTTTATTTCATAAAAAACATGCATCGTCGGCTTACCGATACACAGACATGGATGTTAATGGTATCTAGTTTAATGATACTGGGTGGTATATCAATATACGTTAACCATAGCGACATCTCTAACTATTCTAAACAGCTTGTGGAGAATCAGGAAAGGGGCGACGATATAGTCAGGGAGGTCTTTAAACAGTTACATGAAAATAATCTAAATACCAACCTAACCCGCGAACAGTCAAAGGCCACCTATGACCTTGTAAATGAATATTTGCTTAATGCTACTACTTTAGTTAGCGATTCTGTGAAATAGTCTGAATGGTCGTGGGTTATAAGGGTCGGCAAAATAACTTCTGTATACAGGTTTATAATAACCATAGAAACTAGCTCCGGCATTTACGACTGCACCACCGGGTCTGGCTGATGATGTTTTTGGTTTACTACTACTTTTAGAACTAGAACTTCTACTTCCGCCAGCCCCAGTACCACTTCCAACACTACCGGAAGCACTCAATCTTGGTTTTTTGGGAATAGAAGCGCTACCACTTGCTCTTGCACCTGCACCGGTCGTTGAACCACTGCCCTTATTGATGCTGCTTCCTCCACAGCCCTTGTTACACTCTTTTAGACTTAGTTCTACGCTCTGGTCATTTGAACCATCTGGACCCGCCGGAGGATTGAACCACTGTGCATCTCCCCTATGGCATTTTACCCTATCACCTTGCATCTGACATACACAGCATCCACTTTTCTTTGCATTTCCACTGGCTGGGGTATCCGATACTGGACTGGGTGATTCTTCTGTCACGGGAGTTTCTTCTGCACTTATTTCTTCTGTTGAACCACTATCAGGTGTTGTTTCCCCACACATTCCTAATAATTCACATCTTTTTGCAACAACAAATACGGCTCCACCTAACAGTAAAAGCGGACCGACAATGTTCATTAATTGACCCAAACTATTTCACCGATACTCTGTTTAATGTTATTGTGGCAAATGAACTAAAATCTGTATATCTTGCACCTGCGCCCGCACCAGCTCCAACACTGCCACTCGCTTGTAATTTTGGTTTCTTATTGGTGGGAATTGATGTACCTCTACTCACTGAAGCTTTTGCTCCTGTGGTAGGGGTACCTGTACGAATTGTTTGTTTCTGTCCTGTTGTTGGATTTGTTAGAATCTGCCCGTATCCTTGGGCTGGCATTGTGTTATTTGTAATTGTCCCACCGAAAAGTCCGGGTAATCCACCTGCACACTGTTCAGCACCCAAGACTTGAGGACATATCGTTTTCCAATTAAAGAATACATAAGCTATACCTACCAAAGCACCGCCACCAAGAATGACCATGCCCCAATCAGTTCTACCCATGCTATTTATGGGATTTAATGTTTAAAAGCTAAAAGAGATCGGAAAAGTCCTCATCATCGCCCTGCTGTCTTATTTGCTGCATATTGGGCGGCTGTTGTTGCTGCTGACTATTAGGCTGATACTGACCATCCATACTCATCACCCTAGAGATTTTACTTCCTATCTGCTGGGGCGAAGCATTGGGGTTAATAACGGGATAGTTCATGTTGGCCATCGGGTCATCGGATACTAGGAATTTCTGTTCGTTTGTATTGTAAGCGGTAGGAGGCGGCTGTCTGTAACCCACGAACTGATCTTCCTGCTGTTCCCTTGATTCATCTTCCGAGGGCAATTCCATCACACCACCGGATGATTGTGGGATGGTATTTCTTGGAATGGGGTTTGGCCAGCCTTCCTGTTGTTGTGGTTGTCTTCTTTGTTGTAAAGCCCTTTGTGCTACCTCTAGCTGTTGTTTCTGTAATGCCTGTCTTTTCTTTTCCTGATCCTGTTCTTTCATCCAGCCCATACCAGCCATAGCTAAAACACCGGCCAGTGCAAGTCCACCGGCCCCTAAACCGAGATAAATTAAAGTATCCTTGTCTATAATCTCTTTATCTTCTGACGAATCTTTCTTAGTATCCTCTGTTGCCGACAATATATCTGTTATAAAAGAATTGAACTATTAAACTTTTGAAGAAAAATTAGTGGGGTACCCCAATATAGGAGTAATCCTGACCGTACATACCCTGAACGGTTGCGAATCGGTCAAATGTATCGTATGGAACGGCCACTTCTACGTCAGGGAGTGGTAAAGCATTCCACCTTTCTTCGCTAGTTAGATTTGTAAATGAACGGTTTGCCCCAGCTGGATAATAGGAGTTTGGACTTCCATATACAAGATTAGAAGGAATAGTGTAATTGCTTGTAAAACCGCCTGACCTTGATAAGAGAAATGCACCGCCAACACCAACGGCTATGGCTCCCAATACGTATTTCAAGTTGTCGCCCTGTAACAGCTTGTCTAATTTTATCATATCAGTTATAGGTAGAAAGAATATAAAAGGTTAATAGCGGTAGCCGCTTCGGACATACCATGAATTATTTAACATTTTGTCAGCCATTTGTGGATCCTTTGCTCTTATTTCTGCCCATTTTTTAGGATCTCTTTGTTTTAGCTGTTGTGTCATATCTGATAATGTGCTTCTTGCCCACGGTCTGACAACCAAAAAATACCCACCTATAACTACTGCACCTCCGATAACCCAAGGCCATATACTTCCCATGACTATTATATCATAAAAAGTATAAAAGTTATAGTTTAGCTATTTGTGGTAAAGATGGAAGCGTTTGCAAAGATATGGTGGGTATGGATGGTTCTGGCTCTTGTGGTAGTAGTTCTTCTTGGATTTCTTCTTGTTGTTGTCCTAGCAGCGATGGTGTCGGAACTGGCGGGGCTGTTTCTTCATGTATTGAGCTTTCCGGCAAGTCTATAACCGTACTTTCATCATAAAGCTCGCTGTCGGGCATGTTTTCGGCCATATCACTGCTCGTAATGGCACTTCTTGCAAGGTTGATCAAACCCCCAAGCTGTGCCATGATAAGCCCAGCCATACCAATCTGCCAGTGGTGAAGCATTCCGGGATGGTCGGGAGCAGGTCGCCCCATGTAATAATGTCCCTTCCTCTTGTAATATCTATAGTATCCGAGGTCGTGTTTATCATCCTTTAACAAAAATACTGAAAATTCATGCATAATTTCAAACACTTCGTCGGGCACATAAGGAAGCTGCATAACTTTTATAATGTGAATTTACCTAAAAAGCTTATAGATTCTGACTTTTTAGTTATATTATGCTTGTAAACCCCGTGCCGACCATATGTATTCTGGTCAAAGATTACTATAATATTGAAGCAATAGAGAATATCAAAGCACTGGTGGCCAAAATGCCCCATTTTAGGTTCTTTATATCTAGTCAATACAAGTCCGAACCCAAATACGACATATATGTGGTCTCCGATAAGCCCGCCATTATGATGCAAAATATAACATCAAACAAACTTGTAATGCAATATATCGATCAGATTTCGGTGAATGATCTATGACAATAGGCAATGATTACGATTTTTTACTGGAAAAGTACACAGACGACCCCCATACCAAGCTTTTAAGCATTTGTATACCCTCATATCGTGAAAATGGGTACCTTGAAGTTACCTTAAAATACCTGATGGAGCAACGAATGTTCCAGAATGGTTACGTACAGATAGTTGTAGGCGAATACAAGGATAACTATTCTGATAATACCACCAAGAATCTATGTGACTCTTTAGGTCCCAACGTAAAATACGTACATGTGAACAAGAAAGGAATAAGCCATGCCCGCAATATCTGTTGTCTGAACTCTGTTAACCCTGTTTTTGACGCCGAAAAAAAAGTAATCGGCTATAAACCCATTCCCTTTTTAATGAATATGGACGCAGATGCCCGATTTCAGTATGATACGGGGACCTATTATATGCTTCTACCTCTGTTAGAGAATAAAGACCTGATGCTTACCAATTGCCGTATAATATACCCTTCCGATGTCCGCCAGAAGAAGGAAAAGGAAAACAAAACGCTGGCAGAGTACATATTTACAATGGCTTCCAACCTCGGTACCGCTTCCGAACGTGTTTTTACAGCACGGGGTCCGGGTATGACGTTCCGCAGGACAGCATTTGACAAGGTTGGCGGGTTCAGGGAGGACAAGAAGGTGGCAGAGGACTACTGGTTTGCAGTCGATGTCTGTTATAACTACACAATACAGGCCAAGGAATTCGTAGAAAACGTAAACATTATAGCCTCTGACAGGCGGGTTAAGGGGGCAAATAAGGACGGAATCTTACGCGCCTTCAATTATGATAAGGCGTATCGATAGAATTAAATAAAACCTATTCCAAGTAAATATGCGTGTCTCTATCGATTATCATCAAGAGCATGTCATAGGATGTACATTCGGGGTATCTGGATTCCAGATTAGGGTTAAATCCCAAACCCCGCCATTCTTATAAAAATTCTAATGTTGCTGGTCCCCTTCTTCTACGTTTTCCTGTATTTGTAAAGAATACCTCCGCAACCTCACCTGTATTGGGGTTTATCGGGGCTTCATGTAGGTTTATGATATCATCTCCTGTTCCGGCCTCCTGATTGAATACATCTCCCTGTGGTTGAACATCTGAAAGCAGGTCGCCTTCCAGTATGGCGTCTGTTCGCATCTCCTGTTCGCCTTTCAGGTAGGTGGTAGGCTGATCTGTTAAAGTCTCACCGCTGATTATGTCAGCGATATCTGTTGCCACGTTGATATTTGTAAGGTCATGGTAGACCCTTCTTCTAATTTCAAAGTAATGGACGTATTTTGTAGTACTGCTTGATACATTGTAAACATCAAGTTTAAAATGAATGTAGCGAATGGGCGGGTTTGGCTCAAAGTTGATTACGAAAACCCTATCCTGTTCTATATCGCCCTCGACATCTGATTCCTCTAGGCCGTTTTTAATGGAATCGTCATATCTCATGAGAAAGGGAAAGATATCGGACTTGTACCCCGAGATATCACGGGATATAACACCGCTGGCAGGAGTAGGGAATTGAGAAGCAGCCTCTCCCGACGTCATACCGCGTCCCACCTGTGCCATTTCCAAGGCAGAGGAATCACAGATAACATTTAACTTGCCATAAACGTCCTTATACTCGCAGTTTAGAACCATGAGTTTGTCATTGGTAGCAATGGTGAACCCGGTTATCTCCCCCAGCTCATCGAATTCAACGGGAGAGGGCATACCCTTGTTTGGGGCCACCGGTACACTCTTGAACTTGATACGGTCATCATTGACCTGTTTGTTCTTGAATATCTCTTCCATGGGGATGCCCTCATAGACCTTGTGGATGACACCACGAGATTTATCGTAATCAAGATCGTCCTTGTATTCTGAAAATACATCATCACCGCCCCCCTCAGAAAGGGTAGAATCGACACTCTGCTGTAAATCATCCATCATTTCCTCTGTGTCGAATTTTTCTGCGTTCTTTAGAATATCTTCATCTAATTTATCAGTGGGCGGTGGCTCTGTAGACACATTAAAATATCTTACTATTTCTATTTTAAATGTTGTCATCTAATTACGAAACAATTAATCCACAGCCACGAAAGATATCAATTATTAGAAATCAGACGGGCGGACCCACTATAACAAGAACCGCCCCACCTCAAACAGTGAGAAGTGGAAACGAGCAGCAAATAGTAACCCCGCCACACCATTTTACATTCATCAGCAATGATACCCATTACAAACCCGTCAAAAGAACAAGCATGTATGAGGTCAAGAAGCTTATCTTCCCCGACCCAGAGGGAAATGTTATCTGGGCCTCTTTAAAAATCACGGTTTTACCAACATTTATGACAAACAAGATAAAGTCAGATGAACCAATACTTTACACCGTCATATCGGGCAAGTTCACAGTGCTTATTTACGAGGGCCATGATGAATTCGGCGATACCCTTTATGCTACAGAAAAGATAGCAATTCCACCCGGCGTAGTCCACCGCTTTTTAAACAGACTTGACGATAGAAGTTCCATACTTGTAGGAGAGTTCCCCTATGATGTCATGGTATCTGAGAATAATATAAGCGGTAAAAAAGAAGAAGAGGTTATACTACGTCCTCAGCAGACAGGTCCTCGTCAGACAGAAGAGAATCTTGTCCCCCCTGCCCCTGCTGAGGTGGAGAATCAGAAAAGTCAACCACCTGTTGTTCCTCCTCGTTCTGAGAAGCCCCAGAACCAGAAGAAGCAGTCGCAGCCTCGTAATCCTCCTCAGAAATAACACCGTCACTTTCTAGGTCCGTACCTTCGGGCATATTGAATCTTTTTCTGTATTCTTCGGGGTCAACCACCGGTGGATGGTCTAGTGATGGATAACTATCTTCTTCGGTCGTCATAACAGGCTGCTGTTCTTGCTGCTGTTGTCTCATCTGAACCACCTCATTATAATCCTTGATACTTGATTCGTATTTTTCACGCTGGCTACTTATCACCTGTCCTATCTGGGCCAGCTGTTCGTTTGAAAGTGTCATAAGCTGTTCTTTGGTGAATTCTTCATTCTGTGCGGCTGGTTGCGGGAAAGGTGGGGCCATATTATTTCTAAGATGACTCATGTTTATCTTGTGCATCACCTCATCTTCTATCTGTCTTCTCATCTCGGCCTGTCTCTGCAATTCACCCTGTTCTTCAACACTTGACATTACGGGACCGTTTCTCGGATCTACATAGTAGTCATTATCGTTTAATATTCCACCTACGGGAGTTCCCTGTCCTGTCTTTACAAGCCTATTGGCCTTGCCGTAGTTGGGCTGTGGGGGTTGGGGTGCGAACATTGTACCGCTATATTCTTGTTGCTCCTGTCCCATCATTGGTGGTGCTGGTGGTGCTTGTTGCTGCTGGTTGTTTCCGCCCCCGAAAAACTTTTGAATAACGGGCATTGCCATGTTATTTATCACTCCTGGAACAAACTTCATTAACATTGCAATGTTTTCATTGCTCTGCTGTTCATGTGCGGCCTCCCTTGCCTCTTCTCTCTGCATTTGCTTCTCCTGAATCTCTAACTGTCTCAATCCAAATTCTTTTTCATTGGAAAGCTTGGCCAGATTCATCTGTAATTCCAGCTGTTTTACTGGATCTATGGCTGGGCCACTCCTTGATATACCCAGTTGTTCTGAAACCTGCTTTAATTTCATCATCTGTTCTACTGGATCCTGCATCATTTTCTCCATAAAGACCTTGGTTAATGTCTCATTGAGGTCCGTTCCCTTGTTGGCCGCCCCCGTAAGGGATATAATGCTTGAAACCAGACCAATAATGGATTGGACGTCCTGAAAGGGGCCGCCCTGCCCCCCTCCTTGCGGGGCATAGGGAGGAAGCCACTCTATACGCCGTGTGCCGTCGGGTTGTATTACTTCCGAAGGACGATACCCCTGCATCATGTAGTTTTGCTGCATATCCATCATTGGATTGGGCTTTGAGGCGGCTGGATCCATCGCCTGACTTAACATTTTTATCGTCATTACCTTGTAAAGTCTGGATACCTGTCTGTCCATCTGGGCGTCTTCCTCGGCCTGTTGCTGCTGTAATGAACTTCTGTTATTTGCAAACATATTCTGCATGACCATCTGTGCCTGAGCGGGGGGTAGATTTCCTAAAAGTTGTTGTATCATTGGGTTTACCCCCTGCATAGCCTGAGGGTTATTTGGATCTGTCATTAATCCCATTCCTCCATTCATAGTTCGATAGAATGGTTCGCCTGGACTTAGGTATATCGGGGCTATAGATTCAAGCCAATCCAAGAAAGAGTTAACGGTGGGCTGGTGTTTCACTACCGAGCTTAAGAGGTCACGGAGTGCGTTACGATTGGTAGCATAGAAAAGTTTGTTTGTACGTATCAGATCCATAAGGTAACGGCGTTGTTGTGCCGGCTCTATTGCGAACTTTTTAAGTCCAAAATTGATTAACTGAGTGATAGTATGATTAGACTGTACTAATTGCTCGTCTCCGAGATCATCTGGGTCTAATATCTGGGGAATTTTGTTAAATCCTGGGGGGTTTGGTGGCAGTGGAATTGCTGGTTGCTGCTGTTGGGGCTGCTGTTGCTGATCGTAACTCACATCATTATTAAAAGCCTCTGAATTATTAGGTTTTTCTATGTTGTTAAGAATTGCATCCACTGTTGGGGCCAGTGCATCGAGCATCCTGTGTGTTATACGGCGTTTTTGAGGGATGGAAGTATGGTTAAAGTAGTCCGTGACACCCTTGGGATAATTGCCCTGTTCGTACGACTGGCGCATAACGGACATAAACTCGTTGGCATAGTCATTTGTCTTTGGTACATTGAGGTTTAGCTTGGGGCCAACTGCCGAAAAGTGCTCCGTGGGTGTTTTGGCCCACTCTATAACAAAGTCGTTTATTTGCGCCCTTCTTTCTATCTCCTTGTAGTTATCACTCTGCTCTTTTTCCTGTTCTATGTCTGTTAGTACTGTTGTTTCCTCTTCCGCCGGCTGTTTTTCACCTATTAACTCATCGTACTTATCACCATCAACAT
The DNA here is from genome assembly GCA_964493575.1 of uncultured Candidatus Saccharibacteria bacterium. Classification (GTDB taxonomy): domain Bacteria; phylum Patescibacteriota; class Doudnabacteria; order UBA920; family UBA920; genus UBA920. The sequence continues at coordinate 15,099 of CAZBOT010000027.1, forward strand.
GGATAGCGTCGTCTTCTGACATACTTATCACTACTTTTTAGGTGGCATATCGCCCCCCTGTTGCATTAAAGTCTTTAACTGTTGCTTCAAGTTATCACATCCCTGTCTTACCATGGGGTTTTTGTAGTCCTCAACTATCTTAATCGCCCCAAGTTTCAGAAAATCAGATACCTTTGGGGTATGTACAATCATAAGGGGCTGTCCGTTATCGGGATTAAGCACGAATCTGTGCGACTGGGGGTCAACAACAGGTACAGAATGGAAGTATTGCAGTGCGGCTTTCAGTTCTTCATATAGCTTTTGCTCGAATTCTATTTTTACGGCTATATTTGGCAATAAGGTTTTTATGCGGGCTAGTTATTTAAGCCTTCAAAATGGCCTCTGGGGACACATTTTAACCTTACGTTATATAACCATGTTATATAATACAGTGTTTAAATGAGTTCACTGCAATATAATACACTCACTGAGTGTTTTTCATGTTTTTGAATGAAAATTCACTCAAATGAATGCATCTTTAACATTTATAAGACCTAGATTTAAATCTATTTTATTGCTTTTTAATATAATTCCAGATATTCCACGTTCTAAAAGAAGAAGAAAAGGGAAACAAACTTTATTTAAGATATTTCTTAATGAAGATGATGGATATTATTATATAAGTTTACCACATTTTCGTCACAAACCCAGAGCTTTACACAGACATTTATTTGAACAATATCATAAATGTTGTTTATTATCGTGGTCAGTGATTCATCATAAAGATGGAAATAAGAAAAATAATGCAATTTGGAATCTACAACTAACAGATAGGTGGAATCATATGAAATTACATTCAAAATCACTTTTTAACAAATAAATATAGCTTTTATTCAAGGTTTTTATTGGATTTAATCGACAGTTATTTAATTTTAAAAGTAAAAAACAAGGATACAAGAACAAAAATTAAGAAATTAATGAGTCAACCCGATTTTTTTCGATATGGTGAAACAAATTCCATTTATTATGTGCAGTCTACAGAAAAAACAGATTACTATCAAGTGTCTATTGACAATAATGGAGTGATAAAATGTGAATGTCGAGCTTGTAAATATGGTCATAAAAAATGTATTCACTGTTATGTGCTAGAAATACTTTTATATTTGAATAAAAACTAATATTTAAGCATATAGGTTCTAATATTAGAACCTATATCTTTATATACAAGTGAATAGGTTGATTTATATTCCTTTTAAACATAAAAGGAATACCAAAAATGGAAAAAAAATACGAAACATTCACATATAGTGAATTATTAGTAGAATTCCGCACCGTTACAGAAAAAACCGAGTCATTGAAACGTGATCTTATTCTGGAAATGGGTAAGAGAAAGGAACTTGAGGGCATTGAAAGGAAAAAGATAGCCAAAGTTATCATTCCAGACCTTAAAGATCTTGTATCCGAGAGTTATATTAGAAATATTTTAAGCGGGGTGGGGCAAACAGACACAAAATACAATCCTACTTTACAGAAAAAAGAATTAAGGGAGCGAGCACAGGAGGAAGAAAAGAAAATATTGGTTGCTGCGGGCATGGGAAGTCAGGAGTTGGAGCCACAGTACGAGCCAGAACCTGACAGAGTTATCACTAATCAACCCGAAGATATCACTAACTTAATCCACGACGACACTGAAATAATAGATCAACGCCCCGAATCCGAGAAAGTCCAGGAAATAAATGATGCAGAGGAAGACATTGACAAAATTCATCTAATTCGACAATTAAAGGTAGAAAATAACAATTTAGTTCAACAAATCTCAGATTTAGAGAAACTTTTAGAAGAAAATAAGAAATTGCGCGAAACTATTACCGAACTTGAGAAGGAAAATGCAAAATTATTTGCAAGAAATGAAGAATTGGAACAGGAAAATCAAAAGTTAAAGCAGGAAAATCGTGCTTTGCGTAGTCCCCCACAAATAGAACAAAAGGTCCCTTCCCTGTTTAGCTCAAAGAGTCATGACGATTATTTGAAAAACAAGAGGCAAAATATAATAAAAGGTACAAAAAAATAGAACAATCTTCTATATCCTATAAATATTATATTTTCTTTTAGTTTGTATGTTAATTGAACCAATTCTTTTTAATGAACAAGGCAAGTATTTTCAAATCAAAATAAATGCAGGGCAAAACATCTTTAAGAGCGGTGGCGTGATCAAACTAACAGATTTAGAATATATCGTAACTTCTGCAACAACACAAGGGGAAAAGTACAAAGTCTTTTTTAATTATGATGAAAATAGATTTAATTGTAATTGCAAAAATTTCGAGTCTATCAAGAAATATAAAGGCGTGGCGGCAAATTGCAAACATATAAACGCCTGTCTTGAGTCAATGGGATTGATTCAATAATGCCCCCAACAAGTGCAAAAGAAATAGAAAGAATTTATTACAATGATGTTAAAAAATTACGAGAAGTATTTAAAAACAGTAAATCACATAAATATGAAATAAAACATCGTGTGGAATTTCTTAGAGAGTTAAAATCAATAATACCATATAAATATAGAGATTGTGATTTATACACTAATGGATTTACATATATAACGTCTAATTATTTGAATAAAAAAGAGATTGATGCAATAATGAATATAGCTTCTCATTATAAAAATTATAGAATTGAAGCCCATGCAAATGGGCGCACTATGGGTATTACTTTTTTTATACGAGATAATATCGATTATGGATTTTGAATTTCAATAGATTTATTTTTCAGACCGTAATTTCTATCCTTTTTATTTCTTTTGAATATTTTAAACATAAGCTGATTTATATTATTGGTTACTTATTCTTTATGATATGGGGCGACCTATAGTTTATAAAATACTAGAAAATATTTTAGAGAATGATAAAATTATTGATTCAGAATTAATTGAAGCTTTAATGTATAGACCTTCGGTCGCTGGAATGGATAAATATGATCTATATAAACATCTAGGTTGGTTACTTGAAGAATATTTTAAATATGTTTATGGAGATAAAAGACATTTGACTAAAGAAATAGAAGATATGTCTTGATATAGAACAAAGTTCTATTTGATTGTGGAGTACGCTTTATATTCTAAACTTGCAAGTGTATTGCATGACAACAAAAATATTTGATGAAATAGTAAAAGGGGCGGATTTGCGTAGGGGCAGAATTGTGATTGAATCCAGGCTTAAACTAGGTACTGGTTTGGGTCAGGTTTTAGCTGTGAGGTTAGCATGATGATCAAGGAAAGATTAGCAAATAACTGGGTAATATTTGAGTATAAACAAGAGTGTTACACCTGTGAAAATACTAGTAAGATAGGTAAAATTTTATTTGGTGATTTATTTATCTGTAATAATTGTGTTGAAGAATTGGGGGGCGAATAATTGACTTTCTTTAGTTCATTAGGTAAAATAATACTGGGAATTGTAATATTCGGGATCATAATCGGGGGTAGTGCTGTTTATCTTTTGTACACTTATGTTAATCCACAGATAGAAAAACTATCAACGTTGGATCAAATTAATTATGAATTAGAAGAAAGGGGCGAACAAAAGATAAGTTATAATTTACTAAATGGGGCGATATCAAGAGAATGAGATGTAAAATACATTCAGATAAGAAAAAATACAGAATATATCACGATAGTTATTATTGTAGAAAGTGCGAGGTCTTGAGATGAAAAAACGATTAACAGATTACGGGTTTAAATGTCCCCATACTTGGCTATCTATATGTATATATAATGAAGAATTATATCAAGGGGATTAATATGAAAGAAAAATTATATTACAAGTGTTTATTATGTGGTAGAACATCAGAATTAAATAAAAATATGGAAACGATAGAGATCGACGGCATAAGAATGTTTTTATGTCCATATTGCCGCAATGGGGGATTCTAATGAGTTTATGTTTATCAAAAAGAAAGAGAAAGAAATAAATTTATTCGCCCAATTCCTCAATGGAATTGACAAACCAGAATTTACGACCAAATTCATCAAAACAATTTTGACAAAAAGAATTGTGATTTCCTTCTTTTAAACAGTTAGGACATTGAGCCATTTCTTTTTATCTCCAAAAGTCCTGAGGTATGAAATTCTTTTCGTCGTCACATCGTGGACATAGACCGTTTAAAAATTGGTCGGGTTCATCTTTTCTATTACATCTTAAACATATTTGTTTCATATCTACTTAACTCAAGTTTTGTATATATACGGTTCTACACTTTTGTATATAACAATCTTCTATACATTTCTGTGAAACCCTATAAATACTATATCTGAATTAAGATAGCATGAAACAAACATATCAACAAGAACAAAATACAAAATGGTTTGTAAATCATTTTTATGAGAGAATCGCCTACGGTGGAATAGACTTGAAATTTAGTGAATTAGTTCACCTATGTAAAGGAAACATAGAAAGGGCAAACAAATCTTTGCTTATGTTATTGGATCGGGGCTTGTACATAAATAATATAAATTTTGATGGGGGCGATTATGTCATATCTGCAAAGAAATCAGAACAATATAAATTCGGGATTTAAATTGAATGAAATAAAAGAAAGATGTGGGATTTATAATGTCTTTTATGACATTGAAGAATGTTCTCAATGCGGTCATGAAACAAGATGGCTACACTATGAATTAAATACTTGTAGCAATTGTACAATAAAATATTTCGAGGATAAAGAAATATAAGAACGAAAAGAATTATTTATATAGTGCCACGCTTTCATATCAAACGGGATATTTATTTAATTGATAATAAAGTCCATTTTTCAAAAACTTTTATTTGTAGAGTTATACTTGAATTAATGCACGCCGAATTAAGGCGGCCATTTATTCCCACACGATCCAAAACAAGCAATCTAAGTTTAAAAGACCCTACTTTTTTTATCCCAAACGATTTTTATAAAAAACTCTGTGACGTCTTTATCGCATTTTATAATAAAAAACCAGACCGAAATGTTTTCTATATCTGTATTAGAAGACTTGTAAAAGAAGGAAAAATAGAAAAGATAAAAATAAAGAAACAGGTTTATTATCGACTTATTGTTTGATTGATATATTCAACGTAGTTGCTTATTGCAATTCCTTCTGTATCCATTATTTGATCTGTTACGTTTTTAACGTAAGAGTCCATAAGATCAATATACTTTTGTTCCACTGCGAAACTTTCACCCGTAATAAATGGGGCGACTATCAAGACCGTTGCTATTGTTATGAAATATTTGTATTCCATGTTAATATAAAAAAATCCAGGTTTTTATATGGTTCTATTAATTCAACTAGAACAAAGTTCTATACGAAAGTGTAGAGCTACATATATATCAAGTTTGAATTAGTATTGCATGAATCAAATAGATTTAACAAGTGTAAAACACAACATTGAAAGAAAAGTAGTAATAGATCACATTACTTTAAGTGACGGCGAAAAACCTCATTTATGGTTTAGTGATTGCGATAGTATGACAGATTATTTTCATGGATACCATGCAACAATTAAGGAAACGATTGAAGAATTAAAAACAAGGGGCGCAGATTCGGTTAAGATTGATGTTAACTATTCAAGATATAATGATCCTGAAGGAAAAGAACTTGAAAGAATGTTAAGAAAAATTAACAAGATAGCAAAAGAGGCCGGTTATATTAACAGAGTAAAAGTTGAGGAAAGAATAACATATGGATATCAAAAAAGAGAGGAAACATATCTGTATATTGGCGGCAACCTTGAGAGAATATTTGAGGGGGTTAACTAATGAAATTAATTGACGGCCCTATAAAAAAACAAATTCAAGAAGCAATTAGAGCTTATGATTCTCTACCTGATTGGATGAAAGAGCAAGAACATAGAAAGGAGCTGAATTAATTTGAGTGAATGGGGTTCAATCTGGGATCAACTTAAATTATGGCTAAGATGGAAACTAGGTATTAATTATTATAAGGTGGTTAATGAAAAATGACAGCGTTATTTATTCAAGATAAATATATTAAAATCGATTGCGATAAATGCGGCGATGAAACTGCATTTATTAAAGTAGAAAATCCAGTTTATGATAATGATACTATTAAAAAATCAGCGGTAACTATCTGTAGGGAATGTTTAAAGAAATGAATAGAACAATGTATCATACTCCTTATATAGAAAGTTTGCGGGAGGATTGTAATTAAAATGTTTGACAATACAAAAGATAGGATAAATAAATTACTTGGAAACAAACAAGAATTAATAAGAGTAAAGCCACGCGGCGAAACAATACAGGAAAAAGCACTAGATTTCTTTAGCGACATATACGGACATGAACCGGTAAAGGAAAACGTTTTCCGTGTGCTTATTGCAGAGGAAAATAATAATCTGTTATTGGATGGGCCACCCGCAACATGTAAAACCTTGATCATGAATATAATGCAAGAAAAATGCAACGATGTACTGTACTTTGATGCTTCCAATATGAGCGGCGCGGGATTCATTGAAGAATGTTATAACAATCAAAAAGCAAGATTGATAATAATTGATGAGGCTGACAAATTAAAGAAAAACGATGCAGAATGTTTACTTTCAATATGCAATAACGGCCACGTCGTGAAAACATTAAAAAAAGTAAAATATGATTTCTGGATGAAAAATGTTAAAATATTTATGACAACTAACAACGTTGGCAAACTTTCAAAACCAATGCGTTCAAGATTCCAAGAATACAGGATTAAACCGTATTCAGATCAGGAATTCATTGAAGTGGTACAGTACTGTTTACATAAGAAATTTGCCCCAGCTCAAAGTGAAATGATTGCTAAGGTCTTAATAGCTCATGATAAAAAAGACGTACGACATGCAATATCAATATCTAAATCGATATATCCAGAAGATACCCCCGACGACATGCTTAGAGTTATGGAAAACTGGATTAACAACATGCCTACTGAAGCGGTAGACTATAATTAAAATGACTTGTTGCAAAGAAATGAGAAAGAAAATCAAAGAGGGCACAATAACAAAAAGCGGTTATATTCATGCTTCAACTGGCGGCCCTTTTGATTATGATATTTTTGATGATTTTATTTGTAAGTTCTGCCCCTTTTGTGGAATGAAATTAAACTAACCTTTTATATTTTTTTATCTATATTTTTTATGGTTAAAATTTTTATCTGTCCCATTTGTAAATTAGAAATTCAAGAAGACCTTGAAAAAATTCACGGACATGTCCGTTCTAAACATTATGAAATTATTGTCGATCAATATACAATTACTGTTATAAACTTACAAAGTAATTGGATTGAAAAAGAAGACTAGAACATTCTTCTAGTAGAATTCTCGACACCATATAAATACTAAATTCTACTTTATACTGCATGACAAATACGTCTGAAAGAAAAATATTAGATCACATAATGCATAGAATAATGACTACTAGAGACCATGAAAGGGAAAACTGGAAGAGCTGGCTTAATGAATTTCTGGAGGTAAATGCATAATGCCTTTTATCGGTATAAGTGAAGAATTGTTTGCCCGATTGAGTAATGACTTTTGTGACGATAACGAAGATATTGAGGATGCAATACTTTTTCTATTGCGATTTTACGATGAGACTAATGATGGAGAGGAAGCTATAAAAAATGATTAAGGTAACGGGGTTTAGTGATCAACTACTCGAAAATGTGGATGATGAACTTGAGGACTTTATCGCAGATCATGAGATCAAGAGAGAGAATATAATAACCATAAAGTTTTATACTGCAACGGATGAGATAGGACATTTATATCATTACGCAAGATTGGTTTATGAAGTATTAAGTAATGATGAAATTTTGGGGAGCGTTCAAGATAGTGAATAAAATTGAAAAATTGGCCGCTCTCGAGCATGAACGTTATGTCATAGCTGCAACCGCTTTTTTGGAGCAGATTAGAAAAGACTTTGAAAAAGGTGTGTTTAAGAGTATCCCCGAACTACTGGAATTCTATCCCTACCTTTATAATAATATGTGGAAAAGTTACGGGCAGTTATCGGAAGCAAAGAAAAGTTATGGGCGAAATTGGGCAAAACAATTACTGAGGGAAATGAATTGAAAGCTAATACTTACCAGTGTCCAGTTTGTTATTTCCACCGTCAAAAGTTCGGGGCAAAATCAAGACTGGCATTAACCAATCATCTTAAATTTTCACATATGCATGATGATCTAGCTAGGTATATCGTTAAACTAACGGTGAGGGAAAGACTCGATGAACAATAACGATAAGATAAATATCCTAAAGGAAGCAGCGGCTCAGTATTACAACAATGAGCTAGCTCTAAAGGAAAAGCTAGACATTAAGGCGGCAAAAAAACTATATGATGAATATGAAGAAATAATAAATTGGTTAGAGGATTTGAAA
>CAZBOT010000028.1:0-23021 GCA_964493575.1 uncultured Candidatus Saccharibacteria bacterium
TGGTGGGCGATACAGGATTCGAACCTGTGACATCTTCGGTGTAAACGAAGCGCTCTGACCAGCTGAGCTAATCGCCCTAATTATTTGATGGTGCCCGAGGAGGGACTCGGTCACCTCCCGCTGTGCTCAACTAGCAATGCTAGTTTCGCACGACGCTGCGGCGACCCCCGACGCTTTCAACTTGCCACTGGCAACTTGAAAGCTGTTTTCGAATCCCGCTAGGCAATTCATTTACCACCCACAAAAGTGGCTGTTAAATGAATGGTGCCCGAGGAGGGACTCGAACCCTCAAGCCTTGCGGCATACGCACCTCAAGCGTACGCGTATACCAATTCCGCCACCCGGGCTGGGTAATGTTAAACGCAAAAATCTTAACCATTATATACCAGTGGTGAAAAAAAATCCAGAGCTTAAAGCCTATGATTTAACAACTTGCCATCGCCCCAGTTGATCTTTAGCTAGCTTTCCGAGCATGGAGAATCCAGCTGCTAATTTGTGGCCGCCGCCACCCAATTGTTGGGCAATTTTTTGAACATCAGTACCTTTATATTCTTCGCTTCTCAAGCTACCTTTAATTTTCCCGCTCTCATCTTCTTTTAAAAACATGGCGAACTTTGCTTCTGGGACTTTATTAAGAGTCTCAACCAAACCCTCGAAGCTAGATAATTCTGGGTTGCCAAGTTTTTTGATTTGGTCTTGAGTAATCACTGCATAAATCATTTGGTTGCTGGGGTTGTAAAAAGAATTCTCCAGTGCCTCACCCCAGGCACGCATCTCCCTTGGGCCTTGCGCCGCAAAAGTATGCTTAGCTACTTCACTGATCAAGGCACCTTTTTGCATCAACTTCCCTGCTGCAGCCAACGTGGTGGCCGCAGTATTGTTGTGCATCAGTAAGCCGGTGTCGGTAATAATTCCTGTCAATAAACTTGTTGCCATAGCAGCTGTGATTTCCCAATCGCACCATAAGATAAAATCATACATTAATTCCGCCACTGAAGATTTTTTTGCATCCACTACATTTATGGTTCCATAGTTTGTATTATCTGGATGGTGGTCAAAGTTAATCGTCGCAAGCTTTAGAGACATGATACCTTCGTGGTTGATACGATCTAAGCTGGAACAACCGGAGACAATTAATAAATCATAATCACTTTGCGGTAATTCTTCTAGAACTTCATCCGAGCCAGGCATAAAGTTTAATCGTGATGGCACACCGCCAGTAATCACGATGGTAATTTGTTTGCCTTGCGAGACGAGTGCGCGGCTTAAAGCTAACACACTACCAAGATCATCGCCGTCAGTACGTTCGTGGGTAGTAAATAAAATATTGCTCGATTGATTAATGAGCTGTTTAGCGGAAGTAAAATTAGAGGTCATATTATTCTTCTTCGTGAATTTTCTTAATCAGCTCGTCAATGTGTTGGGCATAACGTGGGCTGGTATCCAAAAAGAATTGTAAACGGGGCACTAACTTAAGATCTATCCGGCGGTTGAGTTCGCCCTGAATATCGTAGATGTTGTTATGGATGATTTCTAAAATTATTTCGTCATCCCCGCCGACTATTGAGACCCAAACTTTTGCCCAGCGGGTGTCTCGGCTAACTTCAACTTTGCTAATAGTCGCCAGACCATTTTGCCCAGATAAGTAAGGTTGAATAATCTCACCAATCAGCTTTTGCAATAAAGCGTTCATCTTGGGGATGCGGTTAGTATTTGGTTTTGTTGGTTTATGTGGCATATGACAAATCACTATATCAAAGCACCTTTATTATATCAAGGATAAAAAAAGAGCTCCTGTGGGAGCTCAGAATTACCACTATTTATTAGGTGGTAATAGAGTTGAATTCATAGACCAAGGCCATGGGTTGGTAACCTTGAACTTGGGATTTAATGGCCTCAATATCTAACACTGCAACGTCTAGCTTTGGCATACAGATATATGCGCTGTGCAGCTGGTCTTGTGTTACAGAAAGTTCGGCGAGAAACGACTGATAATCGTCGAACGATTTTATTTCTGTCACACCTGCGGGTTTGCGAAAGGTTTTTTCTGCTTGGTACCTAAATTCCTTGGGACCAACAAAGGCCATGAACATAGTTTGTTCCCTCCATTAACATTGCGAACTAGCAATTATAAATCAAAAAACAGGATTTGGCAATCCTGTTTAGAGACTCTTTTGCTTGAGACTTTCTTCAAAGCTTTCGATAATATCGCCGGGTTGAAGTTTGTAATTAGTTTTAATCTTCATTCCGAACTCATTACCGCGACTTACTTCTTTAGTATCAATCTTGCCTTGTTGGAGTTCTAAGACTTCGCCACGGGCGATTTCTTCCCAAAGACCTTGTTCAGATTTTTTAACAATCGCAATTTGTTTATTCTTGCGTAACTCACCTTCGTTAACTTTACCACCGATAATCATTTGTGATTTTTCAGTTCGGAAGATTGCCAACACCTCGGCACGACCAAATACTAATTTTTCCATCTCTGGGGTAAACAATTCAACTACAGCGCTGGTAATATTTTCGAGCAACTCATAAATTACTTCGTAACTATCGACTACAACTTTTTTCTGCTTGGCAAGATTGAGAGCTTTTGGATTTGTTTTCACTCGAAAAGCAATCACAGTTCCTTGAGAGCTGTCTGCCAGCATAATGTCGTTTTCATTGACTTCGCCAATTCCTTCGCTGAGCACATTAATTACTACTTCATCATTTTTAAGCTTGGCAAAAGATTGCTTAATAGCTTCAAGAGAGCCAGCGACATCAGCCTTCAAAATGAGGTTTAAAGATTTGTCATCTTCGTTGGCTTTAATTTTGGAACGTCCAGAAAGTTTGCGGCTGTGTTTAAGTTTTTGAGCAGTAACCCCAATGGTGCGAGCTTCCTCTAAAGTCTGTGTTGTCTGTAAAATATCTCCTGCTTCGGGCAGGTCAGAAAATCCAGAAATAACAGCTGGAGTAGATGGCCCTGCAGTCTTCAATTTTTTGCCATGTTCGTCTTCCATGGATTTCACACGGCCGTAACCTGTGCCAGCAACCATAATATCACCCACACGGAGGGTTCCATTTTGCACAATAACAGTTGCTACTGGACCTTGCCCTTGGGAAAGGTGTGATTCAATAACTGTCCCTAAAGTTTGTCCTTGGGGATTGGCTTTGTAATCTTCTACTTCTGCTTGGAGCAAAACCATTTCTAGTAATTTATCAATTCCCAGTTTTTGTTTGGCCGAAATTTCAACAGCAATGGTTTTACCACCCCAGTCTTCTGTAAGAATGCCATGCTCAGCCAATTCTTGTTTCACTTTCATGACATTAGCCCCTTCCTTATCAATTTTATTGATAGCAACAATGATAGGGGTGTTGGAAAACTTAGCACGGTTAATAACTTCAATAGTTTGTGGACGGACACTGTCGTCGGCGGCAACTACTAAAATGATTAAATCAGTTACATTTGCACCACGCGCGCGCATTTCCACAAAAGCTTCGTGGCCTGGGGTATCTAAGAAAGTTAAAAATTTTCCATTGTGCTTAACTTGATACGCACCAATGTGTTGAGTGATACCACCAGATTCACCACCAACTACATCAGTTTCCCGAATGGCATCTAGTAAAGTAGTTTTACCGTGATCAACGTGTCCCATTACGGCAATGATTGGCGCGCGGGTGATTTTTTTATCATCAGTTTCTGCAGACAACTGTTCTTGTAAAAAGCCTGCCCCAAACTCTTTGACTTCACCGGTTTGTTCAGAGTTGACTTCATAACCAAGGTCAGTGGCGATGATGCTGGCCGTCTCAAAATCAACCTCTTCGTTGATAGTTGCCATAACACCATTTTGAATCAAAGTTTTGATAACATCAGTGGCAGGTAAATTGAGCAGTTCCGCAAAGTCGCGAACCTTAATGAACGCAGGTAGTTGTACAACTACAGGTTTGGTATTTTTAGGTTTCTCTTCTTGTTTTGGTTTCGCGCCAAGGGCATCTTGGATTTGCTTTGCTAGGTGATTATCAATCTTATTCGCACGAGGTGAAATTCGAAAACCAGCTGCGCCAGCTTTCTGGCGGAGCTCATGGACAGACATATTTAGCTCATGTGACAAGGAAGATAAATTCATAACCCGTTAACTATACTAAAAAACCCCGCAAAATGCAAGGTTTTTTGGAGTGTCCAGGTTAAAAAGTCCGACCCTTCCCTACTATCATCCGGAGCTGTCTTGGGATGATGGAAATCACTGCTGGGACTTTTGCAAAAGTGCGCCCTGCAATATTGAGTGGGAATCCGCGAGGCTCCAAAAATTCAACTTGGCGGCATTTGATTACTGATGTGCCCGGGATATTTTCCATCACCCCTCTGGCGATATCAGGTTTGTATTTGAGCACATCAATTTTTGAAAGTCTTTCTAAGACCATCAAATCAAGTAAGCCATCGGTTGGATTTGCAATCGAACTGTTGGAGCTAGATGTAGTGCGGCTGTTGGTTACAGTTCCACCTAAGCAAGTGATCTCCATGATGTAAGAATTATCAATGCGGAGCTTGAGATTGTAATAATCTTTGGTAAGCGAAGTCATGCTGGAAAACCAACCCATGTTTTTGACTTTAGTTGAAGCAATTCCAAACTCAACTTGGCTAATAAAATAGTTGTCGCCGATGACTGCAAGATCCATTTTTTCTAATCGTCTCGCTGCTACAGTTTTTACAGCGTTTTCTAAACTGTTGATTCCTAAAATTTGTCCGAGCGCTGTGTCGTCTACCAGTGGGATAAATCCCAGTGCAAAATCACGACCAGCTAAGTATGCCAGCATGATATTAAAAGTGTCATCAGTACCACAAGCGATTAAAGTTTTTACGCCGCGCTCGGCAGCTAGTTCAACTAACTCAGGGATACCTCGGATAGAAGTCACACGTACCATCTCACCAGAAATTCGGAACTGTGCTAAAAGACCCTGAAGAGTTACTTGGGCTTTTTCAAACTGAGCCGGTGAAATTTTTGTGCCGTCTAGAATATAAAAATACATTTTTGTCTTCCAAACTTAAATGACCGGTCAATGGTAGTAAGTGGAAATAACCCTTTAAAACTGGGCCGAAAGACTACCCACCGGTGGTTAAGTTTTATTTTTCTAGCTCTGGCTCGTTATTATTTGAGTTAGACTTTTTCTCTGGGCTAGCCCCCTTCATATTGCATTTCCCAGTAAACAGAGCTCCATCTTCCACGCGAAGAACAGAACAAGTAATGTCACCGTGCACTTTGGCAGTGGACTGTAAGATTAGATTACCAATAACTTTGATGTTGCCTTGAATTTGTCCAGCGATGATTGCATTACCTGCTTGCATATCAGCTTGAATGACAGCTGCTTCTCCAACGTGCACACTTTGGGTCGTAGCTACCTTCCCCATCACGCTACCTTCAATACGAATATTACCTTCTGAGTTTAAATCACCTTGGATTTTTACTGACGGACCGACGACGGTTTCGGCGGCGGAATTATCATTTGCCATACTTGTGTTACTTAATTACTTAATTGCTTTCTTCACTTTTGATTTTGAATTTTTGGCATCACTGTTTCTGGTTAGTGCTCCAATCAATGCCTCTTGTTCTTCTTCGCTTAATTGATTCGGACTAGAACCATCAATGATTGCTTTGCAATAAATCCGGTTGTGTTCCCTACCATGCAAACTAGTAATAATTAGTCCGCATTGTTTGCCATCCAACAGGGCCATGGCAAAACTCAAGTTTCCTCCGTCACTCCCACCAGAATCAAACCTGACAACATTAGAATATTGAAAAGCAGTTTCGAGAATCTGACCTTGGTTATCAACTCGGCCAGCCAACTGATTGTGATCAGTTTTGATTTTTTTGAGAGCATCAGTGATTGAACTAATCACCTCTTCCAGATTATCTGGCTGATGTTCTGCATCAAAAATTTTTCTGAGCTTTCGGAGTTTTCCAGTCAAAATGACTGCAACAATACTGGCAGTTAAGGCCAGCAATGCAAGCACCGAAGCTGCAATTGAAAAATTTAAGCTATTCATAGTTAAGCAGTATGGCTATTTTAGCACTGATTTGAAAAACAGTTCAACTTCCACTTTTTTGTTCATTTCTTGCTATTTTAGGCCAATTTGCTCTATATTATAGAGAGCTAATTAATTATCAATTATGGGAAAAAGAAATCGTAAAAAGAAGTATAAAATGCAGCAAGCTATGGCTGAGTCTAAAACAGCTGTTTTGCAACAAACAGTCAGACAAGCGGCTGTAACTATTCAATCACCAGCAAACCAGGCCATTCTCACTAAAGTAAATGAAGCAACTAATGCTGCCTATTCTGCTCATGCTGGGGAATATCACCAAGTGCAGAAAGATTTGCTGAAGGTTTTATTAGTTAATGGGACTTTGTTGTTACTGACCCTGGCCATCTACTTTATAAACCGCAGTAATGGCTTTTTGGACAATTTTTATAGCAAGCTCTTTTAGTCTTTACTTTTTGGCTAAAATAAGCTAAAATTGTGATGTAAGTTTCTTTGTATTCCCTTATGTTAAGTTTTTCTGAAGTAAGGTGAAGTAAAAGAGGTCGCCTTACGCCCTATTTAATGGGCTAATTAACATAAGGACTCAAATGGCAACAAAATTGTATGTCGGCGGTCTTCCTTACGCTACCACCAACGAAGAGTTGGAAGCAACTTTTGCTAAGGCTGGTAACGTAGTATCCGCTAATGTCATCTTTGACAAGATGTCTGGTCGCAGCAAAGGTTTCGGTTTCGTAGAAATGTCTACTGAAGACGAAGCTAATGCCGCTATTCAGATGTTTAACGGTCAAGATCTCGGTGGTCGCAACATCAGCGTGAGCGAAGCTCGCCCGATGGCACCCCGCGAAAACCGTTTCTAATCAAAAATAACTAACGCCCTTCGGGGCGTTTTTTATTTGCCTGATCGCATCGAGTTGTCTATTCTAAACTTATGTTTAAAATCAAAATAATTTGCTTGGGGAAACTGAAAGAAAAAGCTTATAAGGATTTAGAGAAGGAATTTTTAAAGCGACTCTCCCCTTTTGGTAAAATTTCCGTGGTTGAGTTGCCAGAAGTTTCCTATAAAAATAATTTCGACCGAGAACAAATAAAGTCACGTGAGGCCGAGATTATTCGCAAACACTTATCTACTCAATCAATCGTAATTCTGTTGGAAGAAAAGGGCACCCTCCGGGATTCCGTTGAATTTGCTAGGAATTTGGAGCGTTTAAGCAGTTTGGGGCAAGAACTAATTTTTGTTATCGGAAGTGGTTTGGGTTTACATAGCTCATTAAAAGATGTATCAAATTATACTTTCTCATTAAGTAAACTTACTTTCCCCCACAACATGGCAAGAATATTATTGCTTGAACAATTATATAGAGCAGCAACAATTATTCAAAAAAAAGAATACCATAAATAAAACGATCCCCCGGTCGTTTTATTGTTTCCCACGAAACAGTTTGGCAAGATAGATTTGGCTATAGACTTCTTTGGCAGTCATTCCCAAGATTAACCAGAGCAATAATTGAGACGGCCAGTAGGTGTAGAAATAATGATCAAACCAAAACAGAAATATCACACCGATCAAGGCGGCTAAAAGGGTTGTTAACCACAGCGATGGTGACTCAGACCCAATAAATCTTGTTAGTGCCATGAGCACAATCGCAATTATAGGGATCAAAATTACATATCCCAGCAATCCTAAATCGGAAAGAGTAATTAACCAGAAATTGTGCACCGGTTGTATAACCCATGCTTCAACTTGGCCATAAAGTTTCCCGTGAAGCACAATAATATTGGACCCAGGACCGGTTCCAACCAGCCAATGATCTTCCAGCAGTTCAACAGTTGCTGTATTGAGTAGCACTCGCTCTGTTACTGCTGGGTCAGAAATTGAGGCCCGACCAGAGATCCAGGGCCAAAGTATCATTCCTAGAACAACGCACCAAACCAAAGCTGAGGAAATTGTTTTACCGATAGTGACGGAAGAAACCTTGAGTGAGTATATCCCCCACGTGATAATCACCAACAATAGTGCTGCAATCCCAGCACGTGAAAATGTAAAAAATACACCCGAAATTCCTAAGAACAGGGTGAGATAGAGAAAAACTTCGGATTTTGCTTGTGAATATTTGTTAAGTAAATATAAGTTAAGTGAAGTAACTATAACTAGCATCCCGGATAAAATGTTAGGGTGGGGCATAAATCCATACCCCCTAAGGTACTTTGTTCCATGTGCAACTAGCTTAGCAATATTGCTTCCATCGATAGAAAGCGGTGATTCTCCGATGAAATGAAGTCCTATAGAATTTCCAAGTAAGAATTGGATGCCGGCCAGTATAGCATTAGCTGATCCTAAGATTATAATTACCCACAGAATAAAATCCTTATAATTAAGCCAAAAACTTGATTTATAAACATAGTAACCCACAGTTAATGCACAGAAGATCTTGAAAGCTGAATAAGCAATCACAGCGCTTAAAGGAGTAGAAATTGTCACGTGGTATGATATCCAAAAAATCCCTGAAATAAGCCAAAAATTGTAGAAATTGATAAAATTTTCAGAATATCTTAGATTTCTATAGACTTCAGTGATTAATAACAAGCAGACAAGGAAAAATGATGGGAAAGCTACTATAGAGGTAAAATCCGAGTGGTATCCTAATATGTTGGCACTTTCGGTGTTAAAAAAATATGGGAATGGTAAGAATATGAAAAAAGCAATGCCATATAGAAGGATTTTCTGAAATTTATTCAAAATAGTTTCCCGTGAATCAGTAAATTTGACAAATGTATCTAAAATCATCATAATATTTGACAATCAATTAGTTCTGTGGCGTAATTACAGTAATACAAAAATGTGATATAATCTTATCACTAAACTAAAATTAATCAGTACCCCCCACCCTCTGTAGCTCAACGGATAGAGCGGCTCCGTCCTAAGGAGACGATGGAGGTTCGATTCCTTCCGGGGGGACCACACATATGAACAATACTACCCCAGATAGAGAAATCAAAGAGCTAACTCAAAACATGAGCAGATTAAATCGCACTATGTCTAGTCCTTGGTTATCGTTTGGTAAAGGACTACTTGGCGGATTAGGTTCTGTTCTCGGAGCTGGCATTGCTATTATTTTAATAGGTTGGTTTTTGAACGTGATCGGGGTCATTCCTGCTTTTCAAAAACAAGCTGATCAGTGGCGCGAAGTCTTTCAACAGAGTAGAGACTCTGCTAGTATCATTGCCCCATCTGGCTCTACTGGTGTAACGGAACAGTAGTTGACCTTGAATTCAAGAAATAATAAAATACCTTAGTTCGTTACTTACGAACAACATTGTTAGTGGGCCATTAGCTCATTTGGTAGAGCGCTTCCATGGCATGGAAGAGGTGACCGGTTCGATTCCGGTATGGTCCACCAGAAGCACCTTTCTTGAGAGGTGTTTTCTTTTTGCTTTTTTGTCTGTAGTGCTTATAATGAATTCATGGCAGTTGCACAAGAAACAATTTTAGACTTTGATCACACAGTAGGTACAGAGGATCGATTTGCAATCCGCAAATTTATCAACCAGCTTACCAGAATTATCAATGGGGGAGGTAAGAGAGAACTGGCTGTGATTATTGATCACCGCGCTACGGCACAAGGATTTTTAGAGTTTCCAATTCAACAACAACAGATCCTTGAAATGTTTTATAAAAAATTTTACGGTCGCAGAAATAATTATATGGCTTTACCTAAACTTAAATTAACTTCCAGTAATTTTTTATTCCACCTTAATGGTTTGTATGAGGAGTATCAAGAGGGGATTCTATCGGCAGCCGGAACGATTGACCTGTCTTTAATTAAAGATGAAGAAGAATATCGGGTCGTGAGTTTAATCTTTTATCCACGCATGAGAACTGCTGATAATTATGCGGAATAGATATGCCGAGGAGACAGCTCTATATAGTAGAGGCTTTGATCATGTCATTGGGGTTGATGAAGTTGGCCGAGGCCCATTAGCTGGACCTGTAGTTGCAGCAGCAGTTGCCTTTCAGTCTCAACTGAGTTTTGATTGGTGGGTTGATATAAAGGATAGTAAAAAATTATCTGAGAGAAAAAGACAGCAACTAACTGAGTTGATCAGAGAAAATTCAAAGTCAGCTGTAGGACTTGCCACTGTGGAAGAAATCGAACAACTAAATATTTTATCAGCCAGTCTATTAGCCATGAACAGAGCGGTTCGCGCGTTAAAATTACCGCTCCCCAATAGTGCTGTACTGGTTGATGGAAATAATTTGATTCCTGAGTTGTTTTGCAAACAGCAGCGCGCAATAGTCAAAGGAGACGATCTGATACACACTATTGCCGCAGCTTCAATTTTGGCAAAGGTTACTAGAGACCAAATGATGCAAGAGTTTGCAGGTAAATATCCTGAGTATGAGTTTGATAAACACAAGGGGTATGGTACTCGCGCTCATATTACAGCTATAAAAAAGTATGGGCTGTCTCCTATTCACCGCGCGAGTTTTTGTGGTAAGATAGTTTGAATTATTTAGGAATTCATGTGAAACTGATTCACATAAATCCGGAGAGGTGCCAGAGTGGTCGAATGGGGCGGTTTCGAAAACCGCTGTGCCTGTTATAAGGTACCCAGGGTTCGAATCCCTGCCTCTCCGCCAGAAGTTACACATGCAACTCAAGAACTAAAGACGATAACAGCAAGGGTAGTAAGCTGTTATTTTATTTATCCTAGATTGAAGAAAACTTGATTAGAATTTTAACAACTTATTCTATTGTGAAATTAGGGAAGAGTTTCCCTTAAGAAATTTGGCAAAGTGTTTACATAGCGGTGGGAGTTTTTAGGTATGGTGGCGTTATAAAAATATTTGTATTAGAATTGACTCATGAATAAAAAAATATTGGTGCTTTATACTTCAGTGGGGATGGGCCATAAGTTTATTGCCGAGAATATAGGCTTTCATCTTAAACAAGCCGGCCATAGTATTTTGTTGCATGACATTCTGAAAGTTCAGGAAGGAAAATTATCTGGTGTTGGAATTTGGTTGCACAGCTTCGTTAACAGAAAACTTCCATTCCTGTGGCGCTGGTTATATTTTAGCAACCTAGTAAATTTTGTAGGCATGCCCCTACGGGTACCATTAGCTAAAACAAATTCAGAAAATTTATGTTCAATAGTTCAAGAGTTTCAGCCAGACGTAATTTTGAGTACTCAGACAACAGGTTCAGCTGCAACTGCTGCTCTTCTGCAGCAAAAAAAGTTTTTTGGAAAATTTATTATCGGCTTTAGTGATTATCATCTCCATAAGTTTTGGTTGTACGATGAGGCAGATTTATATCTAGCCAACATAGAAGAGCAGAAGCAGGAAATGATTAAGCTTGGGATTCCGAGCGAGAAAATATTTGTTTGTGGTATTACCTTAAAACCACTAGCCGAAATCTCAGAACAAAATTTGCGACAGAAATTAAACCTTCCATTACAAAATAAAGTTATGATTTTTGGAAGCGGCTCTTTGGGGATCGGTTTTGATTTCGATCTGCTTCAAGAATTTTTAATGAAATGTGAGCAAGAACCTGGACTGTCTACATTGGTAATGTGTGGCAAGAACACGGACCTGTTCACGAAACTACAAAAATTACAGTTTAAAAATATTATCCCATTAGGGTTTTATGATAACCCTTCTGAGTTGTATCAGATGGCACATCTGTTAGTCACCAAACCCGGGGGGTTAACAGTCGCAGAGGCTCTTCAGGCTGGTTGCCCGATTTTAGTAACCCATACTCTGCCCGGACAAGAAGAACCTAACTACGATTATTTATTAAAACGAGAGTTAATTTATCCAAAACCTGATCCTCTCACCGCAGAAAATCTCTATCATACTGCTATGAGTAAACTTTCGACCGATAAGAGAAGTCCAACTTTAGAAAGTGATAAAATTACCCAATCCGGGCAAGAAGGAAAAATCCTTATAAGTGCGGTGGAAAATTTGTTTCATAATGTTTGACGGACTATAGGCGATTAGATATTATTAAAACAGCTACTATAAGTTACTAAATCTTAACAAAGCCTCCCAAATAGTCCTGATTTCAGAGCTGGGGAGCAAGAGACAAAATTATGGCCCGACAAAAACAATCTTTCTTTGGCAAAATTATGGGTGGGGAAGTTGCTGAAGTTCAAGAAGAATATTACCAAGAAGAAGTTCCTGAAGAAAAACCAGTCTACCAAGAAGAGGTGGCTGCAGAAGAGCTAGAGGACGACGATGATCAGTATTTAGAAGATGAAGAAGATGGAGAAATCGAATACGAAGATGAGGAAGACGAAGAAGAGGAGCAAGACTCAGAACCAGTAGCCAAGCCAGCCGCTGTTTCTACACCAATCTCAAAACAAGATGAAGACTGGATGACTGACTACGAAGGTGCTTTGAACATCGATATGTATCAGACCAAAGATAATGTGATTATTAAATCAACTATCGCTGGCGTCCGTCCGGATGACATTGACATCACGGTTGCCAATGACATGGTAACTATTAACGGTTCCAGGAAGCGTGAAGAAAAAATTTCTGATGATGATTATTTTTACCAAGAGTGTTACTGGGGAGGTTTCTCGCGTTCCGTGATTGTTCCGGTAGATATTGATAGCGAACAAATCGAAGCTGATTTAAAAGATGGAATTCTCACAATAGTAATCCCTAAAGCAGCCAAAGCAAAAACCAAGCGCGTTAAAGTAAAAGGATTATAAAAAAATAACCCCACCGCAAAGAGTGGGGTTATTTGTTTTATAGAGACAATTGTTTAGCTAAACTACTGTTTTTAGCATCACCATGTTCGGCAATGATTTGATTAGCCTTTCGCTTTGCTGCTCGATCAGTTACCGCGGCGATAGGGAATTGCTTTGTTCGACCTGAGCTATCCATAATCACAAGGATGTAATCTTCTTTCACAGAGTTAACTGCATGTCCATCAGCAGGAGCTGATGCCCTAATTAATAAAGTGTTAGTCTCGTAAATCTGTCCCAGGCTAATTTTTTGGCTGATTACTTGAGCTAACTCTTGTTCACTGATGTTGTTTGCTTGACGGAACTTCTCAAGCAGGATGATGAGTCCAGCGAGTTCTTTGACTTGGTCCGATCGTTTCGAGGCATTGGCGACTTCTTCACTTTCTTCGGTGATTTTGTCGCAGATGTAATCGAGTAACTCATCTCCAGAAAGTTCACGGCTTTCATACCAGCCACCCTCTGCTTTGATTAAACCAATTTTATCGTCTGTGACCAATTTCCCGTACTCTATTACAGAAAGTTGAGGTTGGGTATCATTCATGGTTTTTCCTCTGTTTAGTATTTGTACGCTCAAGATAGCCCTAAAATAGGGATAAGTCAAACTGTCACCCCAGCAAATAAATGCTATAATATAGACTGATTTTAGTTAACCAGAAACAAATATGGCTCGCACTAAGCGCAAATACACTCGCCGCAAGGATGAAGGAGAAGAGAGAAAATTACTTAAAGTTCCCCAATTAAATCTTGCCTCAGACACTAAGCGCAGCATTGCTGTGGTAGTGTTTTTAATTTTGGCCGCAGTCGTGGCCTTAGCTTTAGTTGATACAGCTGGCCCACTTGGCGGCTATTTGTCCAGACTCTTGGCTATGCTGTTTGGTTTGATGGCTTACACCGTGCCAGTGTTACTAGTGCTCGTAGCATTGATTTTGTTTAAGTCTAAACCGCAAGTTGAAGGTGATTCGGATGAAGAAGAGGCCGAAGAAGTAACCCATCCTTACGCCAGAACCTATATCGGTATGATATTGATTACTGCTGGCGCAGCAGGTTTGATCCACGCCTTGTATTTAGATGAAGGCGAATCCGCATTCACGTTAGCCTCGGAAGGTTTAGCTGGTGGATATTTAGGGGCAATTATCTCTGCACCGTTGATAGGTTACTTAGGTTTTTGGGCTGGTGGTTTAATCATAGTTGGTTTGTTAGTGATTGGAATTTTAATTGCTTTCAATTTGGCATCATTAAAATTCTGGCAACAGAACAAAGACCAAGAGATCGAGGCGAAGGTCACGGAGCTAAAAATCAATGCTATGAATGAACCGTTATCAGCTGAGGATGACAGAGGCGAAGAGGAAGAGACAGAACCTTTGGAGCAAACTATCAATGTGATGCCAGGGAAGAACACGAAGGCAGACGAAGCCATCTCTACCATGGAGTCAATTATTTTGGAAGATCGTCGTGATTGGAAGTTGCCGCCGTTTGATTTGTTGGATGAAAATAAATCTAAAGTTGATAGTGGCGACATTGAAGCAAATGTTGCGATGATTCAAAAAACTTTAGCAGACTTTGGTATCAAAGTTGAAATGGGTGAAGTTAACGTTGGTCCGACAGTGACTCAATATACTTTTGCCCCCGCAGCTGGGGTCCGTTTAAATCAGATTGCTGCTTTGCAAAGTAACTTGGCCTTGGCTTTGGCAGCACCACAATCACTCCGGATGGAATTACCTATTCCTGGGAAATCACTAGTTGGAATCGAAGTCCCTAATAAAACTACGGCTACAGTGAATATTCGAGAAGTGATGCAAACTACTGATTTTGTCAATAATAGTGGGAAATTAGTCTTGGCTTTGGGCCGAGATGTAGCCGGTCGGCCACAGATTGCTGATTTAGCTAAAATGCCTCACTTGTTGATAGCTGGGGCTACCAATACAGGTAAGAGTGTAGCCATTAACAGTTTTATTATTTCTCTACTATATAGAAACACTCCGCAAGATGTGAAATTTATCATGGTTGACCCCAAACGCGTGGAGTTAACTCCGTACAACGGAATCCCTCATTTATTAACTTCACCAATTGTTGAAACTGATAAAGCCATCAATGCTCTCAAGTGGGCTGTTTCCGAAATGGAACGTCGTTATAAAGTAGTTGCAGAAGCAGGTAAGCGCAACATAGCTGAGTATAATGAGAAGAATGAATTAGCTCTGCCTTACATTGTGATTGTGGTAGATGAATTAGCGGATTTGATGGCGGTGGCTAAACAAGATGTAGAGGCTGCCATTGTACGGTTGGCCCAAATGGCTCGCGCTGTTGGGATTCATTTAACACTGGCAACCCAAAGGCCAAGTACCGAGGTTATTACTGGTTTGATTAAAGCCAACATCACCTCCCGAGTCGCCTTTAAGGTTCCAAGTCAAATTGATAGTCGTACTATCCTCGATTCAAGTGGAGCCGAAAAACTCCTCGGTCGTGGTGACATGTTATACTCTTCTGCGGAAAGCACCAAACCACGTCGCATCCAGGGTGCGCTGATTACCGAAAAAGAAGTTCATAAGGTGGTTGACTTCTTTAAGCAACAAACCGGCGCAGTAATTTATAACGAAGAAATTGTGGAGAAGCAAAAACGTTCTAGCTCAGTTCCAGGTTTGGGTGGTAGTGATGATGACGCTGGCGATGAGTTGTTTGAAGAAGCCAAGGCCGAAGTGATGCGCGCTGGAAAAGCTTCGGCTTCGCTCTTACAACGGCGTCTTCGCGTGGGCTATGCTCGCGCGGCCAGATTACTCGATATTTTAGAGGAGCATGGTGTGGTCGGCCCAGCGGAAGGTGCCAAACCTCGTGAAGTTTATGGGATAAGTGAGGCAGAGCGAGCTGAATACGGCTCCGATAGACAAGAATAAGCAGAGTTTAAAAAAACCTCAGTTTTTCTGAGGTTTTTCTTTAAGAATTGTTGAGAAATTATTAAACAGGATTTGATCGTTGTGGTAGTATATTAAGTATGCCAGAGGAATTTGAAATCAAAAAAATATCGCAAGAAACCCTAGGAGAATACTTAAAAGCTATTCGTGAACAGCAAAAATTAAGCTTAGGAGAAGTAGCTCAAACTACAGGGGTTCTAGAAAAGTTCATTGAGGCAATCGAGCAGGGTAAATATCAAATTTTACCCCCCGATGCTTATGTGGTTGGCTTCCTTAAGAAATTAGCTACTGCTTATTCCATTTCTTGTGAAGATCTGTTGGAGCAGTTTCATAAAGAGAAGGATATTTCTGTACAAGCTGATAATAAAAAATTAACTCCGCCCAAAGGTTTTAGAGCTTTTTTTGCAGAGTTATCTGTCACTCCAAAGTTAATTTCTGTATCAGTTGGTCTATTGCTGGGAGTCAGTGCATTCTCTTATGTTCTATTTCAAGTTTTCTCAGTCAATCGTACTCCTGAGCTTAGTATCTTAGAGCCAACCGCAAATACCGTATTATCAGGTAGCTCCATTACTTTTAAGGGTAAGACCGAACCAGGCGTGAGTGTGAGTGTGAATGGTCAAAATGTGATGGTAAAATCTGATGGCGGCTTTGAAACCACTTTAGGTGCAGCCCCAGGACAAAAAGATTTTCAGGTCGTTGCTACGAATAAATTTGGCAAAGAACGAGTAGAGTCATTTTCTCTCCGCGTAGAAGAACCAAAGGTTGCCGGTGAGGCCACTCAGCAGCCAAGCGAAATAGTTCTGGAATTGCAGTTTGCTAGGAACACCACTATTAATATAGTTCAAGACGGTGTAGAACTCCCCGAAGAAACGGTGCCAGCAGGCGCGACAAAAAAAATCATTGCTCAGGATTTGATAGAACTGACAACCAGTGATGCCGGTGGTACTCAAGTAAGCTACAATGGGAGTAAGCTTGGTTCACTCGGAAAGTCAGGGGAGAGAATTACCGTCCCATTCACTAAAGCAGCCCAAGAAATATTGGAAACTAATTAAGTAAACGATAATGCCAAAAGCAAGCAAAACCAAAAAAGTTACTATGGATGCTGGCCGAGCTGGTGCCATAGAGAATGCTATTGATCAAATCAGGGAGAAATTTGGTGATGGTAGCATAATGAAAATAGCTGATAATCAGAAGTTGAATGTAGAATCAATACCAACCGGGAGTATTAGTTTGGATATGGCGCTCGGAGTGGGTGGCATTCCAAAAGGACGCATCGTTGAAATCTACGGTCCAGAAAGTTCTGGTAAGACTACTTTAACTTTACATATGATTGCCGAAGTTCAAAAGAAAGGTGGTTTGGCCGCATTTATTGATGCCGAGCACGCGCTTGATCCAGATTACGCAAAGAAGATCGGTGTAAAGTTAGATGATTTGTTAGTGTCCCAACCCGATAGCGGAGAACAAGCATTGGATATCGCCGAAACTTTGGTGCGCAGCAATGCTCTAGATTTAATTGTTATTGATTCTGTTGCTGCTTTAACACCGCGTGCAGAAATCGAAGGCGAGATGGGTGCATCGCATATGGGATTGCAAGCCCGATTGATGTCCCAAGCCCTTCGTAAATTAACGGGTATTATTTCTAAAACTCATACCACAGTCATTTTTATCAACCAAATTCGGATGAAGATTGGTGTGATGTTTGGTAATCCAGAAACCACTACCGGTGGGAATGCTTTAAAGTTCTATGCTTCTGTTAGGGTTGAAGTCCGCCGCAGTGCTCAAATTAAGAACGGCGATAAGATTATAGGTAATCGAACTAAAGCTAAGGTTGTTAAGAATAAAGTTGCCCCACCATTCAAAGTTGCGGAGTTTGACATTATGTACAACGAAGGAATTTCGGCTGCTGGTGACGTATTAGACACTGGATTGCTAATGGAAGTTATTTCTAAAAGTGGCAATTCTTATTCATTTGGAGATATAAAACTTGGAGTAGGAAGAGAGACTGCTAAAACTTTCCTCAAAGAACACCCCGAAGTATTTACCCAGATTGACGCTGCCTTGAGACAGAAATTAAAAGAAGGTGATGCTATTCCAAATAAAGTCATCGATGATTCAGAAGAAGAATAAAAAGCCCCTCGGGGCTTTTTGGTTTCCTGTGGTAAATATTTACTCTATAATATAGATATGCCTAAACAACAGTATTGCAGTATCGATTTAGAATTTACTGGCTTTGATCCAGAGACCGAGCAAATCCTAGAGATCGGATTTGCATTTTTTGATGTCACCGCAAGTGGTTTGGTGATTGGTGAGAAATGGTCGCAAGTCTTTAAACCAACTATTGAGGTTCACCCAAAAATTTTAGGCTTAACTGGTATAAGCCAAGAAGAGATAGAGCTAGCTCCAAATGTCAGTGAGTTTGTAGATTTTTTGAATGACAAATTGGGCAATGTTACTTTGGTAGCGCACAATCCAACTTTGGATGTGAAGTTTTTAGAACAGGCTGGGGTACGGTTATCCGGGAAAGTTATCGATACTTTAGAGTTGGTTCAATTTTTACTCCCAACTCACCATAGTTATAACTTAGAAAACTTGATGCACTATTTTGATTTAAAACATCAAGATAGCCACCGGGCCTTGGGGGACAGCATTTCAACAATATTGTTATTGGAAAAGATGATGCAGATTCACTCAGGTTTACCACCTAAATTAAAAACAGAGCTCGAGGCAATTTATAATCGCGCTTCATTTGAGTGGAGTGAATTATTAACACAACCGTTTCCTACTAGCACAGCAAGCGGAGCTGACTCGTTAGCTCAAACCGAATTCGCCTTAGATCGTATCGCTAATTTTAATGAGCAGATAGTGATTGATCCAAAACATTTTTTACACGAGTCGCGCGTTGCAAATAGTTTACAAGATTCAGCACAGCAAAGCTTGTTGGTGTTACCAGATAAAACCGAGGTGTTAAGGTTGTGGCGCGAAGGTTTAGTGGAGGGTATTTTTCAATCCGTTGATTTGTTCAGCAAAAAAAGTTTCAGCGCTTTTAAAAAAACTGCTACAACCCCGGAAGAGTTGCGTTTCTGCTTAAAAGTTTTAGTCTGGCAATATACGAATTGGCAAACCAAAACGGTTTTGGATCTAAACTTATCATTTTTTGGTGGCCAGTTTAGAACTTTCATTGTGAACGAACCTTATCAGCCGGCCACCAGTAATATTGCCGCCTGTGATTATGAAACTTTTTTAGACCTTGCCGATCAAGATCTGGAAACCAATCGTCAATTAGTAATTTGTGACTTACAAAGATTTGAACGTTATCTAACTTTTGGAAGTAAGGAGAGATTGAGTTGGAACTACTTTACCTTTGTGGTCAAGTCAATCTACAATCCAGAAACTTCGTGTGGTAATGAACAACTTAGTACTCAAGTTATTGATACCCTTGCTTCGGTAGATTTGTTTTTTGGCTTGGTGCAGATCATGCTCCGGCAAAATACCAAACGAACGGATTACATTGCCCTAGCCGATTTGGAGGTTCTTCAGCCAGTCTACTATCACCGCTTAGTTGGAGCCGCAGACAATCTTTCAGCAAAATTAAAGGCACTTGGGGATAACGCAGAACATCAGCGTATAAGACAGCTTGGTGATGACCTAATTGAGTTCTTTAAGTTAACCCAGAATCAAGTAAAATGGGTAGAGTTGGGAGATGAAAATGTCTTGCTCCACTCTCAGCCAATCAGAATTGAGTCGTTGGCCGGCGAGCTGTTTAAAAAGTACTTAAGTGTGAAACTAACAGACACAGTTTCTAAACCGGAAATACTTTTATTTTTAGTCGAACGTTTAGGTTTGAATCCAGAGATTGTAAAAAAGATTAAGAATTCAAATGATATTGTAACTGAGGAACTTTTTGTGACGGATGTTCATGAATTAGTTAGCAAGGAGCATCTCGAACAGCTGACCTTCCCAATAGTAATTTTATTCCCTAGCGCAGGGGCTGCAAAGGATTTTTATAAGCAACACTACCAGACTTTAAAGGATAAGTTTAAACTTTATAGCCAAGAATATTCTGGCAGCGGAAACAAAATCTTTAGGAATTTTAGGATCTCACCGAACAGTTTGCTCTTAGCTACAAGTAATTTTGTGAATAAACAAAAATATTCGGCCCCAGCAGGCACCTTGATTTATACAAAAGTCCCAACAATAGATGAGGAGCAGCCCTACTATCAAGCCTTGGTAAAGGAATATGGAGAAGGCTATCCTAATTTAGCCAAGATTCTAAGCGAGAATGATTTAATACTTAACTTAAAGCAGCTTCATGGTAAAAAGTTGCCCAAGATTATCCGACTTCGCTACTCGTAACCGAAAATTTGTGGACAAGTGTTCTTTGAAAACAGGTCGAGCAACTTCTAGTTGAAGCCAACGGCCTGTTTTTGTTTTCTAAAACCGAATAGCAGCGTGCTAAATTGACAGAAGCAAAAATTTTTGCTATTATAAGTTCAGTCAATCAATTCCGCACCTTGAAATCAAAAATATAATCGATGAACCAACGACCACTAAGCATTGATCGCTCGTTGGCTCCAAACTGAACTGAGGGAATCTGCCGCTTCTAGACTTACTCGGCTGGAGCGTAGCCTCCCTCTTAACTTTCCGTCATAGCCAGATCCAATCTTGGCTGTATGTAAAACAAAAATCAATGTAGGTTCTTTGCTGGCCTCAAATCAGCAACAAAAATTTTTCAAAAACAAAAACAAAACAAAAAGAACAAAAGTTTTAAGGTCTTCGGACCACAAGGGAAGTTTAGAGTGCAGTTTGTCATCGATTGGAATGATAGACATCTACAACTACGGTTGTAGAAAACTCAAAGTCTACAAGTGTGATTTAGTGCCAGACCTTTAGGATCTCAAAAGTTGGGGTCCTACAGATCTGGCGCTGTGTCGCCGCAAACTTTGGGCTCAGCGTCTTATCTCAGCTGTTCATTATCATAATAAGGGCTGACAGATAGGACGCTTTTTTATTTTCCAAATTTGCTATACTGAGTATAAGTAAATAATTTTATATGCTATCACAAGAATTTATAGAAGAGATGAAAGCAAAGCTGTTGACTGAAAAGTCTCGTCTCGAAACTGATTTGGCCGGTCTCTCCGAACACACCGAAGTTGGTGATGATTCCGATGAGAACGCTACCGAGATTCAACTAGATGAAGTTAATCAGAATTTAACCGAACGTATGAGCCAAGACTTAGCTAAGATCAATGACGCCTTACTAAAAATTGAAAGCGGTACTTATGGTACTGACAACGATGGTAATGAGATTAGTGAAGATCGGTTGCGCGCAATTCCTTGGGCAGACAAAGCTCTATAATTTAAAAATGATTAACAGAGAATCTCTGAACCAAACAATTTTAACCGAAAGCGACAAAAAGTCAGCTTTCGGTTTTTGGTTGGCGATTGGTGTAGGATTAATTTTACTAACTCAGATAACGAGGTACTTAGTAAAATATTTTAATTTTCCTATTTACGAAAATAATAATTTTGCTTTCAGTTTAAATGTGCCTCCAGTCATAATGATTGGTTTATACTTGTTGGCAGTTTTGTTTATTGGCCATCATTTGTATTACAACTGGTATCGCTTGTATGCGGTAAGTCGTTTAGGGTTTACTTTGATCATCTCTGGTGGTTTGGGAAATTTGATGGAAAGAATTATTTACGGTCATGTGGTAGATTATTTTTTTATAACCAATGGAGTTTTAAATCTCGCAGACTTTTTTATTATGGCTGGAATCATTTTCATTTTTGTTCAACGCGAGTATAAATCCAAACCTTAATCTTGAAGTTTTCTTAATTGTGATTTGATGACCAGCTTGTAAGCTGGTTTTATGTTACCTGTTGGTTTACCCAAAATTTTAACTGCCACACCCAATGGTTACACCGCAGCTATCGTGGAAGTAGAAACAGATGTTTCAACAAACAGTTTACCTGCTACCATCATCGTTGGTTTACCTGATACGATTGTTCAAGAAAGCCGCGAGCGGGTTAGAGCGGCTATCAAGAACACTAGTTTTCCGTATCCCGTAGCGCGAATTTCTATAAATCTTGCTCCTGGGGACTTACCTAAAATAGGAAGTCATTTTGATTTGGCCATTGCATTGTCAATTCTATTAGCTTCTCAATTAATAGAATTTGATCCAAAAAACCGAATGTTTATAGGGGAATTAGCTTTAGATGGTCGAGTGAGATCGTGTAGTGGTGTGCTATCGATGGTGCTTGCGGCTAAGCGGGCTGGTCTTAAAGAAGTTTTTGTCCCTGCACAGAATGCTGCCGAAGCTGCTTTGGTAAAAAACATCGGCATCATCCCTGTGGCCAGTTTGGCGGATCTCCTCAAGCATTTTATGGGTGCGCAATTAATCAACCGCTTTGAACTGCAAGCCGAGATTAGCCAAGATTACCCAGTCGAAGTTGACATGGCCGATATCGCAGGGCAGTCTGTGGCAAAGCGAGCGCTGTTGATTGCGGCGGCGGGTTTTCATAATTTGCGAATGATTGGCAGTCCAGGGAGTGGTAAGACCATGTTAGCTAAAGCGTTGAACGGAATTTTGCCAAAGCTGTCCGATCAAGAAATTTTAGAAACCACTAACTTGCATAGTCTGGCCGGGCAATTAAGAACGTCATTGATAACTGTTAGGCCATTCCGAGCACCCCATCATACAACTTCCAGTGTGGCATTAATAGGTGGTGGTGCCAGACCAAAACCTGGAGAAGTTAGCTTGGCTCATAATGGCGTGTTGTTTATGGATGAACTTCCAGAATTTCCCAGACAAGTTTTAGAAGTTTTGCGACAACCGTTAGAAGAGCGGAGTGTCATGATAGCGCGCGCCTCGCAGTCCTTAAAGTTTCCTGCTAAGTTTATGTTTGTGGCAGCTCAGAATCCTTGCCATTGCGGAAACTTTGGTGACCCTTTGCTGCAGTGCAATTGTCATCCAGCTGAAGTTACAAAGTATAACAAAAAGATTTCTGGTCCATTATTGGACCGGATTGATTTACACGTTCAAGTGCCAAGGTTAAAGTATGCTGAGTTTTCTCAGACACACAACAACACCTCATCTGCTCAGCTGCAGCAGTTAGTTCAGAGGGTCAGAAATTTACAAAAACAAAGATATGGTTCCGAAAAAACCAATAGTGAGTTATCGAGTAAAGATTTAAAGACATTTTGTCAGCTAAATAGCGAATCCGAAAAATTTTTACAGCAAGCCAGTGATAAATACCAACTCTCTGGCCGGGCCATCAACAAACTTTTAAAAGTTGCTCGTACTATTGCAGACCTTGAACATTCAGAAAATATCCAATTACCG
>CAZBOT010000029.1:0-20610 GCA_964493575.1 uncultured Candidatus Saccharibacteria bacterium
ATCAAGTTCTGACGGCGTTGCAATGCCGGAGACTTTGATTTGGCCTTCTGCAGCTTGCGCGGCTTGCGGACCAATTGATTAATTGTAGGCATTTCGTCCAAATTTTACTCACTTGCTCGCGTCCGCTCCGCTATGCGGCCGGCTCGCTCGCCTGTTCGTAAAATTTCTCCTCTCACATTCACGCTTAACCTTCGTCTTTGCGACGGTCTTCGTCGCTACACTCCTCAGCCCTGCAAAGACTCGGCCCAAGTGTGAATGTGTGTTAATGATTTTCGGGGACACGTCCCTATATTAATAAATAAAAACCGACCCAAGAGTCAGTCTCTTTGGTATCGCCAATTGGTACTGCCTGGAAGCCTTGCAGGCGCTCTTCCCAATTATGCGAGCAATGTGTCAGTAATTCCTTCAGTTAGGGGCTTCAAATGAATTGTGAATATATTATAAAGGATTGATTAAAATTAGTCAATGAGTTATACTCTTCGTAACAAAAACCAAATAGGAGGAAGCCAGAAGTGCTAAAACTTACCCATCCTGCGGTTCAAGAGGCTAAGCTACGCTACGAGCAAATAAGAAAAGGACCCAAGCCTAAGTTAAAATTCGAGGAACTTTACTATAAGTACACCAACCCTCACTTGTCCTTTCGAGCTATCGCCAAAGAACTTAAAAGTAACCCCAGTCACATTATTCAACTATTTCAAACCTTCTTCCGCCCGATTATCCCGCCTCATGTTCGATCCTCAAAGATAAATATGTCACCCGAAGATAGGAGAAAGCGCGACCAAAGAATCCAGGGCTTAGAAGAGCAAGATCAAGTTTCGCCGGCTGCCATGCTTTTAACCGCAGCTAAGCAACGAAACTTCGCGTGCAAACGTATCATCACCCCAACCTACGAACTGATGAAATGGTCAGTGATTATCAATGGTCACCGCTGCTTCACCTTACACAGTACCAATCCCCGCCAAGCCGACACCTTACACCTTCGCCGTTACTTTCGCTTCACAATTTGCAAAAATACGGTGATGCAAGCAAAGTTTGTAATTCTCATTACTAAATCGGCAAATCGCAGCGATTACTACATCCTCAAAAAAGATGAGCTAATCAACTTCTCGGGTAGTAAAAAGGTTTTCTATATTCCCGATGTCACAACGCCTCGACTAAAAAACTTTCAGCCGAGTGCCGACCAACAACTTTTTGAAGAAGCTCATAACAACTGGGACCTGCTTCGCACAGCCGTTTAACACGGCTGTTTTCTTTTACTCCAAACCAAATAGTCGTAAGAAGAATAACACTACGGGAAGTAAAATCTTATCCAAAATCCCGAGCAGTAAGAACACGATCACCAGTAAAAATCCGAAGCGTTCCATTTCCAGAATCCGGTACATCAAATTATCTGGTAAAAATGAAGCTAGAATCTTACTGCCGTCTAGTGGCGGGATTGGTAATGCATTAAAGGTTCCCAAAACCAAATTAAGAATCACGGCTTTGAGCCAAATGTCTTCCATGACCCCGCTAACAAGTCCAAAAGTAATTGGTAGAGCAAATAACGTGGCCAAAATGAAATTACTCAAGGGACCAGCTATAGAAACCAAAGCCATGCCGAGTTTGCGAGGTTGTAAATTTTCAAAATTTACTGGTACAGGCTTGGCAGCTCCAAAAACAATCGGACTCCCTATCAGCAACAAAAGGCCAGGGAGTAAAATAGAGCCAAACGGATCAATATGTGGGATTGGATTTAAGGTAATTCGGCCGGCATCACGAGCCGTACTATCCCCTAGCTTCTCTGCTACCAGACCGTGGCTGATTTCGTGAACAATCACAGAAAACAGCAATATAACTAAGGTAATTAAAATGTCCATACTTGCTTAGTTTATCAAAGTATGTTAAAGTTACCAAGTATCTATATATAACTCAACCCCGAGTTTCGGGGATAACAAAGGATTATTATGCCAAGAATGTGTACTGTCTGCGGCAAGACCTATTCCAAAACTATCAAGCGTTCTCACTCAATGCGCTCCTCAATTGTTAGATTAAAATCTAACTTACAGTGGACTCGCAACGAAGATGGAAACCGTGTCAAAGCTTGCACCCGTTGCATTAAGGCTAAGACTAAGAAGTTGACTAAGGTTGCTGCATAAATAAATTAAACTCCCCGCTTCGCGGGGAGTTTTTTTAGAGCCAGAATATTCATGGTCGAGCCGATGAGTTACGCAAAAATTATTAAATTTCTGCTGGGTCCAGAGCCCTCCCTTTTAAATCTTCTACCTAAAAGTGGATTATAGATTAGTGATGTTCAGCGGCTTGGGCTTCGGCTTTGGTTTTATGAATTGTGCCGTCTGGGTGTTCAGCTGGTGCGTAAACGGTAATTAACTTTAATGACTCTGCACCAGAATTAATTACATTATGTCGAGTTCCTTCTGGAACGTTTATGACATCACCCACTCCAATTTCTGTTTCTTGACCATCTAATACAGCCTTACCACTCCCTTGAGCTATATAAAGAATCTGGTCCAAGTCATGGACTTCTTCACCGATATCTTCTCCCGGTAAAATACTCATTAATACCAACTGTGAAAATTTGTTGGTAGCAACGACTTGGCGAAAATAATCATTCGCCAAAGTTTGTTGGATTAAATTTTTATGTACCATTGTTTTGATCTCCTTGCCAATATGCTAGCAGGCGCCGTAGTACTTTGGCAACCTCTTCCCATAATAATATGGAGGCACCAAGACCTAACACCATTAACCATTCGCTAATAGTGAGGTTAGTAGTCCCTAAAACTTGTTGTAATGGACCCCAGCTTACAGCTGCGATCTGTAAACTCACCACTACCGCAATGGCGACCCAAAGCCAATGATTGGTAAATAAGGAGCGAAACGCAGAACGTCTTTCACTGCGACAATTAAACGCATTGTACCACTGAAACACAGCCAGCAGGGTTAAAGCGATTGTATTGGCTTGAACGATATCACCATCTTTATAAAAGCTAAACAACCAAAGCGTCCCAAAGGCCATTATCAAACCCATAGGAATCATTCTGGTAATGACAACACTGTCAATAATGTATTTGGAAGGTTTGCGATACGGTTCGCGTAATAAATTCCCTTCCTTTGGTTCGGCAGCAAAGGCAATGGTTAAAAACCCATCAGTAATAAAATTTAGCCACAAAATTTGAACAGCGGCAACGGGTAATGGCCAAGACAACAATAGTGCACCAACTATGGTAAATAATTCACCCATACTTGTTGATGCTAAATATAAAATGGCCCGTCGAATAGTTTTGTAAATATTCCGCCCTTCCTCTACAGCCGCAGCAATCGTGGCAAAATTATCATCCAGTAGCACAATATCAGCTGATTCTTTGGTCACCTCGGTCCCGGTTCGACCCATGGCTATACCTAAATCCGCTGCCACCAAGGGTGGAACATCATTCACTCCATCCCCGGTCATTGCAGTTACCAAACCAAGTTGCTGGTAACCCTTGACGATGCGCAACTTATTTTCTGGGGTAATTCTGGCGAATACCGATGTTACTGGTAATTTGGCTATCAATTCATTATCAGAAAACTCAGCTAAGTCCGTGCCAGTTAAAATTTCATCGCCTGGTTTGTAGATTCCCGCGGATTTAGCAATGGCCTTCGCAGTATCTGGCCAATCTCCTGTTATCATTACGACTTTCATACCTGCAGATTGAACATCAGCAACTGCTGCGGGCACTTCTTGATGAAGAGTATCCTGTAATCCATACAAACCACCGAATTGCAGCTTAGGCATTTTATCTGGATCCACTACTCCATCAACTTGAGTAAATCCGAAAGCAATTAATCGTAATCCTTGCTCTGCCATTTGCTTCATCGCCTCTTCAAACTCTCCATGATCACGACCCGATAACTGAGCAACTGCTTCTGGGGCACCGGTTACAACCACCGTATGTCGACCATTATCCTCAAAAACTACAGCTCGGTACTTCCGACGATAATCAAAGGGTAGTTCTTGAATGATTTTATGCTGAGCTTGCATTGCATCTTTCTCGAAACCCAATTTTTCTGCAAACACTAACATCGCTGCCTCTGTTGGGTCCCCGTTTACAATCCAAATCTTTTTTTCGGGATCTACAACCAATTCAGCTTGAGCAAAGACTGCCATTTTCCCGGCGAGTAATAGCTCTGCTGAATCACCTGGGACAACAACGCGGTCTTGGTAAGTTACCTCCCCGGAAGGTTCATATCCCCGACCTTTAATATGAAAAGTTTTACCGCCAACATAAAGTTGTGTGACAATGAGTTCATTTCTGGTTATAGTTCCGGTTTTATCAACGGCGATCACTTTCGCATGACCAAGAGCTTCCACAGCACCGAGTTTCTTTACTAAAGCTTTTTTTTGACTCATTCGCCAAACTCCATTGGCCAAAATCAAAGTCATAACAATCGGTAAACCTTCAGGAATTAATGATACAGACAAAGCCACAACAGTTTCTACCATTTCCAAAAATGGAATGCCCTGAGAAACCCCGATCGCCAATAAGATTAAACTGACAATTAATACCCCAATCACAATCAAGCGTGACAGATAGCGGATGTTTTTCTGAAGAGGAATTTCTGTCTCAAGGTTCATCACAGTCTGAGACAAACGTCCGATTTCCGAACCAACCCCTGTGGCCGTAACAATAAAACGGGCGGAACCTGCAACCAAATTTGTGCCTTTAAATACCATGTTGATTTGGTCGGCTGGATTTAAAGATGGTAAGCCTTCCGAGCCAGAAAGAGGTTCAGCAATTTTTACAACCGGGGTTGATTCACCAGTTAGCGACGCTTCGTTTACAGTTGCACCTTGGACTTCAATCAATCGTCCATCAGCAGGAATTCGATTACCTTCATGTAAAATCACAATATCACCTGGCACTAATTCTTGATCTAAGATTAAAGTTTCGGCTCCAGCTCTCACAACTAAAGCCTTGGTTTGGATGAAATTCTTTAACGCAGCTAAAGTGTTATTAGCTTTTCCCTCTTGAACCGTTCCAACGATTGCATTAAACAAAAGGACAAAGGCAATCACAGCGCTATCTATATATTCTCCCAAAAATAGAACAATGAAACTTACGGCCAATAGAATATAAACCAGTGGGCTTCGAAATTGATTTATAAAGACTTGCCACTTACTTGGTGGCTTTACTTCCGGCAAAGCATTGGGTCCATACTGACGTAATCGCAAAGCGGCCTCTTGTTCGGAGAGGCCGTCAGATGAGGTTTGCAGTTCAGAAAAAACTTGCTCGATTGTAATTTGGTACCAATTTTGTTTCATCATCTATCAGTTCAAGGTAATTATAACCTAAAAACTGTATATCAAACACTTAACTCCTGACTAAAATATACCAACACGCCAAAAATACCAAAGTCCACCATCCCAAGAAAGACACAATAAAGCTAATTAAAATTTTACTTTGGATTGTATCCGGTAAAATTTTAGCAATCTCTCCATCTTTTTCTCTTTGAAGTAATCTCGGGCTGATGTAAAAACTTAAAAACAAACCATTGAGAATTAAGATCCCTATCAAAATTGCCTGAAAGAAGGCCACTCCAGTTAACCAGCTCTCCCGGTATAAAATCGCTAATCCACCAATTAAAATACCCAAGCCAAGCCAAATCAAGGGTTTGGTTACTTTATGTGCTCTGATTGTGGTTTCTGTCCAATATTCTGATCTCCGACCAAATAACCCTAATGTATCGATCACTGTGACAGCACCAAGGCCAACTATTAATCCCGCCAACATCAGAAACATTCCCAGCATATCTACCCAGGGAACTTGTTGGTCACCAATCAAACCAAGTTTGAGCATGAACAC
This sequence comes from uncultured Candidatus Saccharibacteria bacterium, assembly GCA_964493575.1. GTDB lineage: Bacteria > Patescibacteriota > Doudnabacteria > UBA920 > UBA920 > UBA920. The sequence goes on from CAZBOT010000029.1 coordinate 5,841, forward strand.
ATTTTGTAACAACCCTAAAAAATTTACATTATCAAAATTTTCTGCGGAGCCAATGCCTAAAGTATAATCACCAGTTTGCTTGTTAGGCTCTTTTACTATTAAAAAATAATTTTGGTCCGCAGTTAACTCCAACTGGTACTGTTCACTTTTCCAATAACGTTCGAAGCTAAACTCCTCATAAAAATTTCCGTCTTGGTGAAGATTGCTAATCTTCATAACCTTATAGCCTTCGGGTAATGTCTGTTGAATAGCTGGGTTTTCAATTGCTCTAGCTTGAGGAATATTTTTAGCAGCTATGAATAACTCCGGAAAAAAATTCTGGTTACCAGGTCTAATGGGTACTAAAATTTCCACTGGCACTGTTTCTGTTTTCTCGGGAACAAACACATAGACATCTTCTTGACCAGGGTTATTGAGTAGCCCATACACAGCCTGAGATGAGATAGTTGGGTCAGCCAACTTGGTAGCCTGAAAATACAAAGGCTGGTCTTCTGACTGATTATTCCCCACTGGTTCTAAAACTGGTTGATGTGATAATACCTGGGTCGGTAAGAATAAGCCAAAGATCAATAAACTAACAACTATTTGTTTAACTGCCATATTTCTTTGGTTAATTTAGCTGCGATTGCCACCCAGATCACATACGGAGTCAGTAGTAGCGCGGGAAGTAAATAAATTGGCCACATGATGATGATTGCTACTACAGTGGTAATGTTTAAATAAATCACCTGCCTATAAGCTTTAGCAAATTTGTGTTCAACAAAAAAAGTTCGGTTCCAGATAATATTAAGATAACCATTAACTAACATTACCACCAACAATACCCAATGCCACACTCCAAGCTGGGTCACGGTCCAAAATAAAACCATGGATACCAAAATAAGTAAATATAAGAAGATCCAAATTTCTTTGATTAATTTTCGTGTAGGGACCCAGTTTGGTTTACGCAGACCTCCGTACCAAGACAAACCTTGTTTAGTGTACTTAGTGCCTCGGTAGGCAACCAACGCAACTGCAATTGGAATAATCAGGTAACTAATTTTCATATGGTTGATAATTAATTTGTTCTATAAATTCAATCCTATTGTCTTGGCAAAGTTGTTGCAACATTGCGTAGAACGGTCCACCAAATTTTAAAAATCCATCATGAATCGGAATAACAACTTTTGGCTTTACGTTCAACACATAATCCATAGTCTCAGAAATTTTTGACCAAGGCGCTACAATTGGGAGAAGCAAAATTTCTACAGTTACGGGCGGGGTTTGTAAACTATCTCCGGGGTGAAAAACTGTTTGGTTGATTAAATAACCAGTATTGGCAATTTTAGGAAAACTTTCATGGATAGTGGCGTGCTCATGACCATGAGCTGTGATTTCCAAATGGCCAACCTCGGCAGTTTGGGGTTCTTCTAAGACATGAACATTGAATTGCATTGAAACAATCTCGCGGGCAACTTCCTGGTTACAAATTACTATCATCTCAGGATTGACTTTAGCAAGAAAACTTAAGTTCTCTACACTGAGGTGATCAGCATGTTTGTGCGTGATGATAGCGGCGTGAACACTCGGTAATGGTTCGGGCAGTTCGGCAAAAAAACCAGGGTCAAAAATCGCCATAGTATGATGGTCTTCCACTAATACACAAGAATGTCCAAACTTAGTTACAATCATAAGCTTATTCTAACAGAAATTAAAATTCCCCTACCAACTGCCGCCGCCACCGCCTCCTCCGCCACCGCCTCCTCCGCCACCAGAAAAACCACTTCCACCTGTAGCCGCAGAAGAAACTGAACTCACCGCAGATTGCATGGAGCTAGAAAAATCGGTGATTGAACTTGCCAAAACTAAAGCGTTAAAATTAGCACCTGTTGAATCGCTATACCAACTTGGTTGTTGATTGTAAATTCCTTCAAACTGCTTGGCCCACTGCTTTTCGACTTTAAGGGCAATGGCGTAAGGGAGTAATTTTTCAAACAACTCTGGGTTTTTCTCAGGAGCATTATGAAAAGCTAAACGATCTTTTTCAGCCACGGTTAAATATTCTTTTAGCCCCAAGATATGTTCACGGGCTTGAGCACCTTTTTTGGAAAGCGCCGGCATTAGATAAACAAACAAGGCTATAATAATTACGGAGACCAATACCGCTACCCCACCAATAGAGCCCAATTCAACAAACGATAATCCGACAGCCCACACACCGATAAGCGAAAATAAAAATTTAAAAAATGTTCTTACCCAGGAATGATTATGTTTAAAATAGCCCAAATCGACTAAATGTTGGGTGATCTGCTTTTCTAAACCATCAAGGAACGATTGGAACAGGTCATCAACCTTTAAAGATGATAATTCCTTAGAACCGCTTCTAAAACCAATTCGGCTAAACAATTTCTGAGTTAGTTCTGGCAACGAACTAACATCCTTTCCAAGTTCATACAATTTGTAATCTGTGGACTTAAAAATCCCCAAAGTCTTTTTTTCTAAACGTTCAATTTTTATATAACCTTGGGTGGCGAGATAAATTATTTCGGCGGTTAAGTCGCGGCTATGCATTCGGTTGTCCATTAATACGCCAACTTCAATCGGGGTAAGCCCATCGGGAGGTTCGTATTGAGCCACAATAGTACCGCGACCTCGTGCATCTCTTCCAATAAAATACCAAAATAAAAACATTACCAAGAATACCAATACTGGCAATCCTAAAATCCAATTATCGCGAATAGTGAACAAAATTATTTGCCAAGTGCTAGGTTGAAAAATAACGCCTTTGTTTACAGCTGTAACTGTAGTAAATCCTTCGCCTGGAGAAATAGCTTTTTGCGCTACAAACATTACGCTATTAGAATCAGGGTGATTAGATTGACAGCTGCTAGTATCGGTTGTCCCATCGGGACCAACAAAACAGGTCTGCTTAGTAATCTCAGACGGCATGGTTACTATTACTACGCTACTCAAAATCGGCACAGTCCATTTGCTTCCTACTGCATTCCAATACAACTCATCATGATCATCAAAATAGTTTACGGCTCTATCAACTTTGTAGGTTATGCGGTAAAGATTAACACCTGTCACATAACTATCCGGATCACCAATTTTTAATTGCAACTCGCCATTAACATTTGATTCTTGAAATTGATATGGTATCCCTGATTCATTTGTGACTGAAATATCAGAATAACGGAGTTTAAAAATTCCGCCACGTCCTTTGTAACGAAAAGGAATACTGCGGAAGATACCATGGCGTTGAACAGCACCAAAATCATAAAGAATATCTTCCCTCACCTCAACACTACTATCTTGATTAACAGTTAAGTGAACATTATACTGACGGATTACTTCACCTTGTTCTTGAGCTTGAACAAATGCCGGACCGAAAACGAATAGGCAAATTATAGTGAGAAGCAGTTTTTTCATAGGTCAAATCAGTTAGGAATTACTTCTATAGTATGTTTGTCAAAAGTATTACTATCTTCTGAATCAAATTCAAAATAAGCTTTGATATTTTTCCCTGCCAAAACATGAGGCATCCAATGCTCATCATCCGCCCACATTTGATCAAAAGGAATTTCGTTATGCGCAAACCATTGTGGTTTCATCTCTTCGCTTTCCATTGGTTCACCAACAAAAGAATTAATCCGAAACAGATGCACTAATAAATGTGTGCCATCAGCGAAAGTAAATTCAATTTGTCCGGCATCATCCAGTTTCTCTGTAGTAATCCCACACTCTTCTTTTAACTCACGATGCATGGCTTGCTCGACAGTTTCTCCTGCTAATACTTTTCCTCCAAAACCATTCCATTTCCCAGTTCCAAAACCCCGCTTTTTCATTCCTAGTAAGACTTTTTGCTGATCGTGAATCACTGCTAAAGTCATATGGATCATAGCAACCTCTCGCTAATTTGACCGACTAAAATACCTACCAAAATCGCAATGCCGCCCATGGTTAAAGTAAACACACCGTCATTAAACATTTTCTTGTTGGCCATTTTTCCATTCACAGTCCCTAAAATGAATAAGGCCACTAATGACAACAAAATTGAAGTAACCCAGGCTTGCTTACCTATAAAATAAAAGTACGGCGCAAGTGGAATTATACCTGCCAAAATGTATGAGAATAACATAATCACAGAAGCGCGAACCGGACTACGCAAAGATGTGCCTTTGCGTTCATATTCTTCTACCGAACGCTCCGACACAAGCGAACCTACAGCCATCGAAAACCCTTCCACAAAAATTAACACCATCCCTGTAATGATAATGGTTTCTTTGGCAATTCCCGCAACCGCAATCCCAGCAAGTAGTCCCACAGTGGAAACCAAACTGTCCTCTACTCCAAAAGTAAAGTTGCGAATGAATATACTATTATCTGATCTTTTCATATTAATAACCTGTACTCCCTAGCGCGCCCGAACCACGTTCCGTATCGGAAAGGTTCTCTACGAAAACTGGTTCTGGAACAATAATCGCCTCAATGACGAATTGCGCGATACGATCGCCTGCTTTAATTTCAAAATCTGTCGAGCTATGATTCGCCAATACACACATTAACTCTCCACGGTAATCACTATCCACGACGCCTGCAAGTGTAAAAATTCCATGTTTGGCCGACAAGCCTGAACGAGGAGCGATTCGTCCATAATAACCCTCTGGAACTGCAGTCGCCACTCCGGTTTTAACAGTGGAATAACCACCAGCTAGTATTACCACATTTTCAACAGAATACAAATCTAACCCAGCCGCCTGAGCGCTTCCTCTTGAAGGTAAAATGGCTTGTTCATGCAGTTTTTGAAATGGTATCTCTGAATGCGGCATATAACAAAATATATCTTTAATTATACCACTTTTAAACCGCCCTGAGCTTGTCGAAGGGCGGTTTTGTTGAAGCTTTGATTTGTAATTTAGACCACTAAATAATCGTCCGAGTTGGCTGATTTTTCTTCGGCGATTTTGTGAATAATATCTTCCAGGTCTTGGTCGCTAAAAAATTCAATCATGATTTTACCCCCGCGGCCCTGACGTTGAATTTTAACTTGAGTGCCCAGCTTACCGCGCAGTTCTGTTTCAATGGCCATCAGTTTTGGATCTGGCATCGCAGCATCCATCTTGCGGCGCTGTACTAATTCACGGACCTTGGCTTCAACTTGGCGAACATTAAGTCCTTGATCCAATACCTGGCGGTACATAAGAAGTTGCTTTTCAATGTCTGGCAAACTTAAGATGGCGCGACCATGACCTTCGCTAATTTTACCTTCAATAATGGCGCGTTGAATTTCTGCTGGCAAATTTAACAAACGTAAAGTGTTGGCAATGCTCGGGCGAGCCTTCCCAACTTTTTGTGCCACTTGTTCTTGAGTAAGATTAAATTTATCGATTAACCGCTGGTAAGCTTGGGCCTCTTCAATCGCATTCAATTCTTGACGTTGAATATTTTCGATTAATGCAACTTCTAGTTTAGTTTGGTCTTGCAAAGTCTTTTTGACGATCGCTGGAACTTTTTCTAAACCTGCTAACTGGGAAGCACGAAAACGTCGTTCCCCTACAACTAATTCGTAACCGTTATCTGTTTCAGTTACTACTAACGGTTGAATAACTCCATGCTCTTTGATTGAACTGGCTAATTCTTCGAGTGCAGCTTGGTTAAAAATTTTGCGCGGCTGGAACGGGTTTGGCACAACTCGGGCTAATTCAATTTCTTGAATCGTGCTATCGGAATAGGAAACCTTTTCGGAATGTTCTTGATCTACCACAGCTGGCGCAGGAGTCGGTGAAAAAGAAACAACACCAGAAGAACTATCTGGTGTAGCTGGGTTGGTGCTATTTAAATCTGAGTCGGTTGGAAATTGATTCATTATATTTGGTGGCCGAGGAGGGAGTTGAACCCTCACACCCGAAGATACACGATTTTGAGTCGTGCGCGTCTGCCAATTCCGCCACTCGGCCCTAAACAATATTTGATTTTAACTTTGTAATTCTAGCAAATACAGGCTATTAGGTAAAGAACAGCCCTAGGCCTATGACGCTCACAAAATAGCCGGTAATCAAGCCCAATATTACTCCCCCGATAATGTCACTGGGCCAATGGTAACCCAAAACAACCCGACCAATACCTGTAATAACCGTTACCAAGAGTAAAGCTAAAGCGATCACGGGATTAAACACAAACACTGAGCCTGCAACCGCGGAAAAGGCAATACTATGTCTTGAGGGAAAAGAGTTTGGTGAGGATGTACGCAAAGAAAAGAAATTCGAGGTAATCGGGTTAAAGTTAAACTTTTGGTAAGGGCGTTGTTTCTTGTAAACCAGATTTATCAAGGTTGTAACTACCAATCTAGCAACTATAAACGAACAACCAGTTAGTATGATCAAAGCAATGATATTTTCTGATTTGATCAATAACAGTCCGGCAACAAAATAGAACACGAACGAATAGTTGCTCCAAAATTGCCACCAACGTTTAAACACTAGACTCGTTGAAAGTTTTTGTTGCCACAGCCGATATTGCGCTTCTCCAACCATTAACGCCATAAATAAATAATTAACACTAAAGCTGCAAGTGCCAATCGATACCAAGCAAAGATATCAAAAGAACGCGTTTCAACATAACGCATTAAAAAATGAATTGCGATGAACCCAAATACTGCCGCCGACACAAATCCTATTGCCACGCCCACTAGATTAGGTTGAGCAAATATCGCTGGAAGCTCTAATATACCCGCTCCTAAAATTATTGGCGCAGAAAGCAGAAAGCTAAAGCGCGCGGTTTGTTGTCTAGTTAAACCGATTCCTAAGCCTGCCACCATAGTTGAACCGCTGCGTGATACACCTGGAATAATCGAAACCGCTTGAGCTAAACCAATCAACACTGCATCTTTCCAAGTTAAGTCATGCATGTGTTTATTTTTTAAACCCCAACGATCAACCGCAAAAATAATCAATGCGCCTAAACTTAGAGTGATGATCACGGTGACTGGGCTGCGCAAAATAGTAGAAATTTGGTCTTCAAAAAACTTTCCCGCTAACGCTGCGGGAATTGTTCCAAGCAATACCAGCCAAGCCATGCGTTGATTGGGGTCTTGGGTAAAATTTCTCTGGGAAGGAATTAAGGAAGCAAAAAAACCCTTAACTAACTGCCAAATATCTTTGCGGAAATAAATAAGCACTGCGATTAAAGTCCCCCAGTGAAGTGCGACATCAAAAGCCAAGCCTTGATCTTGCCACTTGAGCAACCAAGAAGTGATGATTAGATGACCTGAAGAAGAGATTGGCAAAAACTCGCCCAATCCTTGCACTATTCCTAAAATTATTGGTTGAAAAAAGTTCATTCAATCCCTGGGACAGGAAATTGCACGCTAAAATCGTGAACTTCGGTTTTAATTTTTTGATGAAGTGTAGTATCTTCCGGATTTTGCAGAACTTGAGCAATCCACTCGGCGATTTTTTCCATATCGGCTTCCTTAGCACCGCGCGTAGTAATTGCTGGGGTTCCCAGTCGAATTCCACTTGGGTCCATTGGGCTACGCGAATCATCTGCAATCATATTCATGTTTAGAGTAATCCCAACAGTGTCTAATAATTCTTGCGCCTGCTTACCACCAACATTCCAGGAACTCACTGCATCCACTAACAACAAATGATTACTGGTACCACCGGTGATTAGCTTTGCGCCTTTTGCCTCAAATGCTTGGGCTAAAGCTTGAGCATTGTTAAGCACCTGCTTCGCGTAATCTTGAAACTCTGGTTTTAGAGCTTCACCGAAACAAACTGCCTTAGCAGCAATGTTATTCATGTGTGGGCCACCTTGAAAACCTGGGAAGACACTTTTATCTATTGCTTTAGCAAAATCTTCTTTGCATAAAATCATCCCACCGCGTGGGCCGCGCAAAGTTTTATGAGTTGTAGTGGTGACAATATCAAAACCATCATCAAACGGATTGCGAAGTTGCTTGCCAGCGATTAATCCAGCAATATGCGCAGCGTCCATCATGGTGATGGCACCCACTTCATCAGCGATGGATTTTAATTTAGCGTAATCAATCTCTCGAGGATAAGCCGAGAAGCCAGCCAAGATAATTTTTGGTTTTTCTTTGAGAGCGGTTTCGCGTAGTTCATCATAATCAATTTCTCCTGTGGAAACATCTTTCATTTTATAACGCACAAAGTTAAACAACTTAGCCATGTGCGTAACTGGATGACCATGAGTTAAATGACCGCCGTGCGAAAGATCCATTCCTAAAACGGTGTCACCTGGCTCAAGCAACGCAAAATAAACCGCGATGTTTGCCGGCGCACCAGACAGTGGCTGTACATTAGCATGCTCAGCATTAAATAACTGCTTAGCTCTATCTATTGCCAGCTGTTCGATTTGGTCAGTATTTTCTTGGCCGCCATAGTAGCGCTTACCTGGATAACCCTCAGAATACTTATTAGTTAACACAGAACCCAAAGCTTCGAGCACTGCCCCAGAAACGTAGTTCTCAGAAGGAATCATCTCAATCCCCTGTTTCTGCCGCTGCTGTTCAGCTTCGATTATCTGGGCAATCTGCGGATCTGCCTGTTCTAAAAATTCATATTTCATATCCTTAATCTTAACAAAAAAGCGCTGGTTTACAAACCAGCAACAGAGAGCTAACATGAAATCAATGGAGGAATTATGACACCTACTGCTTTGCTGAGAATTAGCGTCACGGGTCAGTCTTTTGACCTAAAGTTCATGAAAATGAATCAAGAAGACCTGAGTCAATACGAACTGTCACTTCCCCAAATTAAACGGGATAACAAATGCTTCAATATGGTAGCTAACAATTTTAGTGGGACTTTTTTACAAAAACCTGCATTTGGTTATGAAAGCAGAACCGAGAATTCCAAACAGTTCACCAAACTAATTTCGGCAACTATTCGGTTCTGTAGAATTTATGGAATCGAGTTAACGAAAACACGAATGGAAGCAGTGAACCAGGAAACTTTTGCAACAGCAACGATTTAAACAGACTCTCAGGAGTCTGTTTCTTTTTTAAATAAAAAAGTAAAAGATTGAAAACACTGCCGCTAGAATAAACAGCGCAATAAAACTTCCAGTTAAAGCAAACACGAGCGCGGCAGTCAGAGCAGCTAACAACTTTCCTACAGATAACACTTGTTCAAATCCAACAACATAAGGCAGAACCCCTGAGGTCTCAGCTCGTTCATAGGTGAGGGCACTTAACGGAACAAACACCATACTTTTGGCCGCTCGAGAAAATCCATCAGCAAACAATGCACCAAGGCCAGTAATAACGGGAATGCGCGCTAACCACGACAATAAGTAATGAACATTACCAAGACGAAGTACGCGCCGCTTACTATGACCGTCAGAATACATTCCAGTCAGCAAAGCTAAACCTGTGGCAGCTAAAGTGGCGATAGTCACCAATGTCCCGGTATCTTGATAATTGCGGAGAATGATAAATAAAAATATTGGCCAGACACTAAGGACAATCAATTCTTCCCCAAAACCCAAGTAACCAATAAATCGGGCTGGATATTGTTTAATCAATGCCCAAGTTTCTTTATAAGAATAATTATTAGTACTGAATACCTCCGAAGTCCAGAGTAAAGGCACCGCACTACACGCGTATAAAATCGAACCGATTATAAAGATGGAATTAGAACCCAAAAAAGTAGCTAAGAAACCGCCCATAAGTGGTCCCAAGATTTGCATCAAACTCATAATCGCGTACATAAACGAAAACTCGCGGGCAACTTGTCGGCCATCGGCAAATCTTGCCAAAGTTGCGTGCCAAGCAGGCCAAAAAAAAGTTTTTTGCAAAGCGAATAATATTGGTGCTAAATACAACAACCAATCAGTATATTGCGAGCCAATCAATGTTAACCAAAACAAAATTTGAAAGGGAATGCTATAAAAAATTGAGTGAGCATAACCATGCTTGCTAGCTATTTTTGCTCCAAACGGAATCAACACAATATAAAACGCGTAAACCACAGCCATAAACAGGAGGATTTGAGTAACCGAGAGACCGACCACATAGTATAAGAAAATCGGCTCAAACAAGGTTAACATTGCTTGGGCCAGGTTTCCGATGGCTGTGGACGCGTAGAGATGTTCTATTTCACTACGAACTTTGGTAGCAAAGTAGTGCGGTAAATGAAAGTTAAATAGCATAGTCAGTCGTCCCGGCAGCTACACGCGAGCTAATGGCGAGCGCGGGCTAGCCGAGATCTGGGCCCCGGTTCTTAGCCGAGTGGCTTTGGCCGGGGATTCTTTAATTTTTGTTTGCGGTTTTGTTTTACAAAACGAAGTTGATCAATTTATTTTCCACGTAGATTACTCTGTTTGGTTTTTGACCATGGAGTGCACCTTGAATTTTTTCTGATTGCATGGCAGCGGTTTCTACGTCGGCTTGCGAACTGTTAACAGGGAGTTGGAGAGTTTCTTTAACCTTGCCATTAATCTGCACAACTACACTAATTGTATCAGAGCCTAGCTTGGATTCGTCATATTTTGGCCATGATTGTAATTGTAAGTTTGCCTGACCTTGCCACAGTTCATTAATCTCTTCAGTAATATGCGGGGCTAAGGGCGAAATTAATTTCAAAAACGCTACAGCCGAATCTTTGCTAATGGGTTCCTCTTTAACCTCATTATGAAACTGCATTAAGCTTGAAACAATTGTATTAAACCCATAACTTTCCAGGTCTTGAGTAACTTTTTTGATTAAAACATTTAGTTTCTTGCTGACAATCTCGCTATCAGAACTAAATTCAACTTTATTAGCCCAATACCAAATTCGCTCCAAGAATCTTGCCACACCCACAATTCCTTGGTCGCTCCAAGAAACACTTGCATCATGCGGCCCAAGGAATAATTCGTACATGCGAATAGTATCTGCGCCGAATTGCTTTACGATCTCATCTGGATTAATTACGTTCCCCTTACTCTTACTCATCTTGGTTCCGTCAGCTGCCAACACAATGCCGTGAGGTACGCGCTTGGTATATGGTTCGCTAACTGGTACAAGTCCTTGGTCGTACAAAAAGATGTTCCAAAAACGAGAATACAATAAATGCAGGGTGGTGTGTTCCATGCCACCAAAATACAAATCAACCGGCAGCCAATATTTCATTTTGTCCTGATCTGCAAAAGCTGAATCATTATGAGCATCGGTGTAGCGTAAATAATACCAAGAACTACCCGCCCATTGCGGCATGGTATTGGTTTCGCGCTTAGCTGGCCCACCACATTGTGGACATGTTGTATTCACCCATTCATCAATAGAAGCAAGTGGTGATTCCCCTGTTCCGGTGGGCTCATAATTTTTTACTTCAGGTAAGACAACTGGTAATTGATCTTCAGGAACGGCCACAACTCCATCTTTTTCGCAATGAACAAGAGGAATTGGTTCACCCCAATAACGCTGACGGCTAAATACCCAATCGCGCAGCTTGTATTGCACTTTTGGTGTGCCAAATTTTCCGAAATCTGCGAATTCCTCTAATTCAATGATTGGTAATTCAAACTTTTCGGCAAACTCACGATCGCGGTCATCATGACCTGGCACTGCCATAATTGCCCCTGTGCCATAACCACCAAGTACATAATCTGCTACCCAAATCGGAATTTCTTGCTTCGTGGCTGGGTTAATTGCTTTAACACCATGCAACTCAACGCCGCTTTTCGTTTTGTCTTCGGAAGTACGATCTAACTCTTCTTTGGCAAGGGCCTCAGCCACATAACTATTTACCTCTTGGATATTTTGGATTGAATCACCAAGCTGTTTAATTAAGTCATGCTCAGGAGCTAATACTAAATATGTTGCCCCAAATATGGTGTCTGGACGAGTTGTGAACACTTTAACCTTTGAATCAATTCCAGCAATCATAAAATCGATTTCTTCACCCACTGATTTGCCGATCCAATGCGCTTGTTGTAAGACAACTTGCTCTGGCCATTCTGGTAAATCTTTTAGCCCTTCAAGAAGTTTATCGGCATACTCGGTGATTTTTAAATACCACTGACGAAGTTCTTTCTTCTCTACTTTGGCGCCGCAGCGCTCGCAGTGTCCGGCGATAACTTCTTCATTGGCTAAACCAGTTTTATCATTTGGACACCAGTTAATTAAACCAGTGGCTTCATAGGCTAAACCAGCTTTATAAAATTGTAAGAATAACCACTGAGTCCATTTGTAATAATTTGGGTCAGTCGTATTGATTTCACGGCTCCAATCAAAACTATAACCAAAACGTTGTAATTGTTTCTTGATCTTGGCAATGTTGCTGGCGGTAGTTTCTGCTGGAAGTTTGCCGTGTTTGATTGCAAAGTTTTCTGCGGGTAAACCAAACGCGTCCCAACCAATTGGGAACAATACTTGCTGTCCTTGCATGCGGTAGTAGCGAGCTAAAACATCAGCCGCAGTGTAAGGCCGAACATGCCCCATGTGAATACCTTCACCAGAAGGAAACGGAAATTCCACTAAGACATACTTCTGTGAATCGCCCGATTCAGACGCACTAAAGATATTCTGTTCTTGCCAGAGTTGTTGCCATTTTTTTTCGATTTGCTGCGAATTATACTTCTTCATTGTCAATTGGTTTATAAAAATGCTGATAATCTTTTTTCGTTTCCCAGTCTCCGCCCCACTGCCAACCTCGCTCTTTCAAAAATTTTACTACTGGGTGATCTTCATGCAACGTGCCCGGGGTCTCTGGATTATATTCCCCATTGGCCGGTTCTGTGATATTTCCCTCTATTATAACAGGGTTTTGCCGAGGATTGATATCGAGGGCTACACCATAACTATGATTGGATAACTTATCTTGATCCTTAACTTTCCGGTAATTAAAAGCCGAAGTATTATTAGCTGCCATGGATGCCTCGTCATCATTATTATATAGTATTACTGGTTTAATAGACTCAACTGGGAAATAATTAGACTGCTGGAGTGTGATAATAAAATTAAACAAGTCTTGAACGTCTTTAGCGAGCTGCTGGTGTATTACTAACTGACCTTCGTGAAATTTCTGGTCAACGGAGAGATATTTGATGCTCATTAATTCCTGCTGTTCTAGAATTTCTTCTGGACAATCAGGATAATCCAAAGCTTGTTCTCTAGTTAATTGGCTCTCTATAATTGGCCGTTCAAAACTTCCATTTTCTAAACCGCCGATTTCAGGATTCTTTATTTTCATCTTGATGGAATAAATGTTGCTCTTGTTCTAACAATTTAACCAACTGCTCAAAATATTTTTTTACTTCTGGATGTGCTGCTACCTTTTCTGTTTTATTATCAAGCATCTCCTGAAAGGTAACTTTTTTTACCTTCCACAAACCCCCACCATCTAAATAAATGTTAATCGGTGCCACTACTTTATCCAAAGCATAAATAAACCGGCTCTCTTCGTCTTCATGTTTCTCATAGGCAGAAATTAAATCAGTTAGTTCATTGAATTCAGGGAACTCAATTTGTAATTTTCTCAAGGCCTCTTGCTCACGTTGAACTTTCGAAGCATGAACGCTTGGATCTTTATCGAAAGCGTAAGTATCACCCGCATAAACTTCTACTAAATCATGAATGAGTCCATACTTGACCACCAAATCTGCATTTAAAGGTAGCTTGTAGGTACTAACTAAATACCAACCTACTAATGCCAGTTGATATGAATGTTCAGCATCATTTTCCATACGATCAGTACCTGCAACTAAAGTTACTCGTTCAATCTTTTGGAAGTCATGTGTGAGCTTAATAAATTTGATAATACTTTCTAGCTCCTGCATTTTTAAATTTTAAATAATTTCTTGGCGTTTTGGGTTGTTACCTGAGCGACTTCTCCTACGGAAACATTTTTCCATTCAGCAATTTTTTCGGCCACTTCTGGTAAATAGCTCGGTTCGTTGCGCTGGCCGCGGTGGGACTTTGGGGTTAAGTAAGGCGCGTCAGTTTCTAAAATAATATTTTCTAGGGGCACAGCTTTTACCACATCTTCACTGCGAGTTGTTTTATCAAAAGTGATAATCCCATTTAAACCAATATATGCGCCAATTTCTACAAACTTCCTTGCCGTTGCCGCATCACCGGTATAACAATGAACTTCGAACCGAAGCTCAGGATTGTTTGCTTTGACCTCTTTTATAATCTCCAGCAAATCCTCGTAAGCATCAACGGTGCCACCCGCCTCGGCTTGACCGCCGAGTCGAGACGGGTCGCTTGGCCTACAATGAACACACAAAGCTTTGTCTAATTCTAAAGCAAGTTTAATTTGTTCCTCAAACGCCGTGCGCTGAAGTTGTTTAATTTCATCGTGACTACGATCATCTGGCAGTCGATAATAATCCAAGCCGCACTCCCCGATGCCAATAACGCGCGCATCTTGCGCCAACTCGCGATACAACTTAGCGTCAAAATGTTCTTCACGGGTTTTAAACTTTACTTCTTCCTCGTCTTCAAAGTCGTGCGCAAAAGTATGGCTTGGATGAAGACCAATCACGGCCCAAACATTTTCTGGAAAATCTTTAAGTAATTCTACGGCTTGACGGCTAGTGTCGATCTGAGTGCCAACATTAATCACACCCACACCAGCATCTAGTGCGCGAGCAATGGTTTCGTTTGCGTCTTCTTTGAAAGCTCGCAAATTTACATGGGTATGAGTATCAATGTAGTTCATTAATCAATCCGTGGGAACAAAGGTTCAACTTTAGTAATTTTTTCTATAGTGACAGCGTCTAAAATCTTTTGCGCTGTGGTTGGCATTACAGGTGACACATGCCAAGCCGTGCGTTC
>CAZBOT010000029.1:20710-22783 GCA_964493575.1 uncultured Candidatus Saccharibacteria bacterium
ATTAAATTTGTGATTCTGCTAACAAGGTTTCCTAAACCATTGGCAAGATCACCTTCGTATCGCGCGCGGAGTTTTTCTTCGCTGATATCACCATGAGAATCAAACGGCACTTCACGAAGCAAGAAATAACGAACCACATCGCTGCCATACTTAGCCACCCAATCATTCGGGTCAATAATATTACCGGTGCTTTTAGAAATTTTTTCGTGATTCAATGTTAGAAAGCCATGAATGGCAATCTTCTTTGGTAGTTCCAAACCAGCGGCAAGAAGCAACGCTGGCCAGATAATACAATGGAACTTGGCAATATCTGGGCCAATCACATGAACATCAGCTGGCCAATAATCTTTTCCGCCGGTGTAATAGTTGATCAACGCATCAACCCACACATAAATAGTTTGTTCTTTGTCCCAAGGCACAGCAATGCCCCACTTCACATTGGGACGAGTTGCAGCGATGTCGTTAAAGCCTTCCTCAAGCATAGACAAAATTTCTTTGCGAGAATGTTCTGGGTAAATAGCAATCTCGTTGCTCTCAATTTTTTGTTTGATAGTGTCGGTAAAAGCAGAGACTTTAAAGAACCAGTTTTTTTCTTTGATCAACTCTGGAGCTTTTTTATGTTCTGGACATAATCCATCAACTAAATCTTTTTCTGTGATGAAAGCTTCGTGACCAATACAATACAAACCTTCGTAATCGGCTTCGTAAAGATAGCCGTTGTCTTTGATTTTAGTGACTAACTCTTCTACTGTTTTAATGTGATCTTCATCAGTGGTACGAATAAATCGATCGTAGCTTACGCCAAGGTTATCCCAAGCGAGCTGGAACCCAGCTGCAGCTTCGTTGGCAAACTTTTCAATTGGCACACCACTGTCTTCGGCGAACTTTTCGATCTTAGCGCCGTGTTCATCTGTACCGGTTAAAAAACGAACATCCTCGCCAGAGGCGCGATGAAAACGCGCCAACACATCAGCCGCGACTTTTTCGTATGAATGGCCAATGTGAGGTTTGCCGTTGATATAATCTATTGCAGTTGTAATGTAAAATTTCTTGTTCATAAAATAGAAAAAGGCCTTAATTTAGGCCTTTATATTATAGCTATTTATCTATGGGCTCACAAGCTGACTACTTGGCTGGCTCAGCCGGTTGTGTGTGGAAAAACTCCTGAATTATCACAGTAATAGCTCCGGCCAAAGGAACGGCCAATAGTACACCTAAAATTCCGGCTAACTTGAACCCAATCAACAAGGCCAACAGAACAACTAAAGGTGAAGTTCCCACCGTCTTCTCCATAATCTTTGGCACCAAAATATACCCTTCAGTTTTTTGAATAAGGATGTACAACACAACCACACCAATCACTAAAGGTGGGCTTTGGATTAAGGCAAAGAACACAGCTGGTATCGCAGAGACAAATGGGCCAATATATGGAACCACCTCTAAAATTCCTGCAATCAAAGCCAAAACCAATGCGTACTCTATTCCTAAAATGCTTAACCCAATATATGTTAGAGCAAAAATAAACACACTCAGAATAAATTGGCCAACCACCCACATACCCATTTTCTTTTGAATCTTAGCAATCAGTCGCACCGTGGTATCTTGGTACTGCTTGGGGACTAGGTCACCGATAAATCGCTTCATGCCCCGATCTGCAGCAACTAAGTAGAAGGAAATTACCAACACCGTAACTATTGCCACCAGTCCATTAAACAAGCCCAAGGTCCGATCGAACAAGTCGCTCCCAAAGCCGCTATTAGAAAGAAGCGCATCAACGATTGATGATAAATTCGCCCCTCCAAATAATATAGTCATGCTTGGATAGCGAGATTGCAATTCAACAGCCAAAGCAGGTAGATTAGCAGAAAGAACCCGGGCTTGATCAGCCACTAAAGGCGCCATCAAAGCTACTACTATCCCGAACAGGCCAAACACTAAAACATATGCAGCCAAAACGCTCACAAAGCGTGGAATTTTATATCTTGAAAAATAGTCAGCCATTGGCTCCATCGCAGACGCAAGCACCAAAGCCAACAGAATCACAATGACGATATCTCGTATGACCCACAAAAA
>CAZBOT010000030.1:0-21669 GCA_964493575.1 uncultured Candidatus Saccharibacteria bacterium
CCCGGAAGACCGCTAAGCAGCTCGTCAGCAAGAAGAAGCTGTGGGACGCGCAGCAGCGCTACTCAAGCGAGGACGCTCAGAAATGGAAGAGCAACTTTGGCACCTTTGCGGCAAACGCGATGCAGCGGGCAAAAGTGCCCTGGTGGTATGTTTTCAGAAAAACCACCACGAGCGACGATCTGCGTGCAATACCGGGAGTCGGGAAGCGCACACTTCAGGAACTCATCAACCGGCGAAATTACGACATCCACTGGTCGGAATATGGAAGATAACCATGAAACGACTAGATGAAGTAGAATCGCTCAAGCAACTCGGGCTTAATGCAAACGAAGCTCGAATACTCGCCGGCTTGGGAATGAACTCAGAGAAGTTCCTTTACCTATCGATGTTTGACCTAAGAGAACACCTGATCGGTATTGAGTCCCGTCGCACAAGGCAAGAGATCATGGCGTTTCGCCGGCTCATCGCTGTACAGGAGACCTTCAGGGAACCTGACAAGACGTTCTGGGGCCTAGTACGGCCGGACATTCAGAATCGATTCATCAAAGCTCGCGTGCCATACTGGTACGCTCTTACGGGCACCAGGAGTGAAATGCTGCGTATTCCCGGAGTAGGGAAGAGGGCGTGGGAGTACCTGCAGTTCATGAGGGCTCGGACAAACGCCTTGCGTGAATACGCACTCGCAAACTCCGGGGCATTCAACCAGATCTTCATTGTCCCTTTCATAGAAGGGCCTGGTACAGAGGACAACCCAAGCACGGTACTGAAAGCGCATCAACAGCGTTTGATGTGGCCAGTCAGAGGCGACTATACGGTGTTTATGACACCGAAGTACACTGCACCGTATACGTTCATGTTGAGTGTACTAAAGGCGATTAACCCTGCTCAGTTCAACCACGTCGCCATGTACCTGCCTTTACAGGCTGACGAAGAGCAGGTTGACTTCGTCAAAGAGTTCCTGTGGCTGTTGATTGCAAATTCACCAGTCGCGTTTCAGTATGAGGTGTTTGGTAGTGGCAGGCACGACGCTCGGCTACCCCTTCCAATACCTGAAACGCTTCGCTTCGAACTCGTTCGTAGCGGTAGCCCATACGGCAGCGGGGTAATCCAACTGCCCACTTACGGCGAATGGGATATTCGTTACACGCTGCAGCAAGCGTGTCCTATCATGCATGGTGGCAAAACGCACATCTTCTCAGGTGTAGATTTGCTGCATATGCGACTGATAGTCGAAGAAGCGAGCTAACCATGCTCACTACGGACCGTCCCGCCATTGGCGGGGCGGTCCTTGAAATTTGCCGTGTTCTGCGCAATATGGTATATAGCAATTACGATACAGTGATCTTTAACAACCCATGACAATGGGGACAAAAGAAGATGGGTGCGGCGTTTTACAGTTAAGACGCGGCATCCCTCTTCTTTTAATCCCCCATTTTCCTCAAAGTTTCTATGAAACTTTAAACCGACCATAATCGCACCTCGCGATTTTTGTTGCATCCCCGCAACAAGGTCACCAAACCCTTACCTTTTTCCCTCTGCACGAAACAGCGTGTTTCGTCCAAACCTGCTTTATTGCCTAGGCAAAAAAGCTTTCAAATGCCGACAACGGCTTCAAAAATAGACTCAACAAGAGTTTTACGAGCGTGAGGACGCTCTCAAACTCCCTCGGTAAGGTCATCCGCCCTACGGCGGGTGAATGAGTCAAATAACAAACAGCTTACGTTCTCCCGAGCCTGCGGGAGTGTAAGGCCACCAGATCTGAAGGGGCTCTGGTGGGCAGAAGGTGCTTTTGTTAATGTGTGCATTTAGGAGAGGCAGTTGCAGGCCTTGACTGCCTTTCCTAAAAAAATGCTGACTAACTTCCTACCCAGGAGGAAGTTAAGCCGAGTTCCCTCCCCTTTGCGACGGACAGACATACGATTCCTCTTGAGAGGTGAGTGCCTGGGTCACTCACCTTTCTAATTTCGCTGACATCCTCACAGTGCAGGTGTGAGGATAGCTGACGTTCACCCCGACCTCCTGAGCTGCTCAAAGGAGGGTGGTCGGCCTGCACCTAGCCACCCTCCACAGCTTCGTCTTACTACCCACTCTCCTGGGTTGTAAGTGGGTTCCGTCCATCCCTCCTACGGAACCTCCTCTGGTTGCAGGGACGAATGGAGAGCTCAGCCCAAAAGTGCCATCGGCGCCCGATGTGCGCCGCGCCAAATGGGCGGGTCGTTCCTGCTTCTCAGTTACCCGCCTGGCGGGTAACACTGGGGTCCCCAGGACCCAACGAAGACCGCTGCTTATTTTTAAAAGGAGGTGAGACGACATATGACGTGTCATTTCACGAGCTAACACCTGGGCGCCACGAACGGCCGCACTAGCGGCAACAACTTAATTGACGGACGCGACTACGCGTCCACGCTCCTACCTGGAGCATTAGTTCGCTACTGAGCCGCACCCTGCTGGGGGTGCGGCTCTTTTCATTTGCACAACTACCTATGAAGCAAAAAACCATATACGGATGGGGCTTCAGCATGGGAGCCACCCATAAGCGGGAACTGCGGAAACGCAGGAAGTTTGCTCGCAAAGGGTGGCGCCTAAAAACCCGTTACTTTCGCTACATTTATTACTATCCTGAGATGGGAATGTATGTAGCGGTAAGTGTTCTAAAACGCTATTGATTCCATGAGTACCCCGCGCTCGTCGCGGGGTCATTTTTACCCCATAACATTTTCCCTAAATTTTGATACACTCCACACATTCCAAGAACGTTAACAACTAACCGATAGAAAACACCTTGAGGGCGTTGAGGGAGGAAGAAGGGGGATTAAGAATAAACTAATAGTACTAACAGTCAAATATACAAATCTCAAATTAAGTGCATTCATTAGATTATTTGTTTATTAGATTATTTGCATATTAGACATTAATTTCCCTCCTTCCCCCCTTTTAACCCCCTCATTTCCTCCGATGAAAAGTCCTTTTTCATTGCCAAAAACGCGAAAGCGTGTACTCTGCCCAGAGTATTTATTGTTGTGTCCTCACAACAAACCAAAGCCCTACCCCTAATAATTCACCAATTTCAAATCCGCCAGCTGGCGGACTAGTTCCCACTACCCAAATAGTAGGAAGGCGAAATTCCTTGAAGATAACCTGGAATGCAGGTGACGATTGAGGAATCGTTCTGCACAACGGTAGGCTCCAGCGCAACCCAACGCGTTACAATAGGGTCCGACCCTCATCGGACGGGGAGTGTGCGTATGCAATGCTCAACATACGTGCAATTCCTGTTTCGCTCCCCGCGAAACAAAATACTTTATCCAGAGCAGCTCGAATTAGGAGAACACATGTGTAAACTTAAGCATGGGTACCGATTGCCGCGTCAGCGGTTTCCAATTTTTCGAAACCAACAAGTCTTTGAGCGTTCGGGAATCCGAAGCCTAAAAAGAATTGTTGCGAAAAAGGGTACCCCCAAGTTCCGATTACGATAGGAGTAAGTGTGTAGATGGATGACATAGATGAGAAAGAGTGGCTGACCCGAGTGGCCCAAGAACTTGACGAGTTCCTCGCAACTCACGGGTATCAATCGCGACCGGATAGGAGCAGATTTTGTGTACACCATAACATCACTCCTCGCCAGTTGAGGGCACTGCGAGCCGGTGAGTACTTTGTACCCACCCAGGTTTATGCAGTCTTAAACTGGATCTGTGGCATCGAGGCAGCGGATCCCACAAAGATCCCGCCGCTGGTTAAGCACCTGCCTGCAGGTGGCGTCACCCATGTCAACCGAGCTTGGTCATTTGACCAATATCTCGTGTGGATTGGGAAGCAGAATGACTCTATTCTCATTACCGAGATGGCTCGGGAGATGGAGTTCGGTGTACATGCCCCACTGGTTGCTGAGTTAGAGCCTGCGTTGTTCAGGCTTCAGCAGTTGTTATGGAAAGTGATCGACACGGGTGACGAAGAGCTATGGGACAAGCTGGCACAGCAGTTTGAGTCAGCTATCGCCAGTCTATTCGCGCTTCTAAGTGCACTCACACTCACCGGCGATAACCGCGCAATCGCGGTAGCCATGCTGAAAATGGAGCGACCAGAATGAACCGCCACACTGGTACCGCCCGACTAGCCCCGCACCGTGCTCTGCTCCACCTGGCAAGGTTGTATCCCTCCTTAGCGCACGCGTTGTTTGAACTCACGGACAATGCACTTGATGCGCGAGAGGAAAAGATTGATGTCTGGGTAGTTCTGGAAGAAGGCACATTGACTGTCATCGACACCGGCACCGGTATGAGTCCCTATCTTTCAGAGCGTGACAAAGAGACAGTGAGTCGGTATCAGGAACTCATGATGGAAGGTACGTTACCCGCCGGGTACGACGTTCGTGATGAGTTAAGCCAGAAAGCGAAAGGCTCTCTGCAGTTTCTAGCTGAATCAATCGGCTTGAGCGGCAAGACAGACCAAAAGCTTATTGGTCGACACGGAATTGGCTTCTGGGGCTGGCTTATGTTAGCGGCAAGCGCCGAAGTCATCACCCGAACCAAAGAAGGGACATTCACCTTCATCCCGCCAACACGTGAGCAAATCGAACGAGGAAACCTGACATACACCATTACACCAAGCGGGCAGCATGTCACGCCTTGGGGAAAAGTGTTACCTCACGGTACCACCGTCCGATTGGCGCTCAACACAGATTCTCAGAATGCGCTACAGCCCGCTGCGCTCGTCAACCAGCTCGGTATGCGATACAGCGGTTTTATTCACGAACATACCATGGATATTACCGTGGTAGACCGAGTGACCAGCGCAGGCAAGAAGCAACGTGGCGGCCTGGAGCTTCGAGTGAGCCCACCCAAGTTCCTCGGTGCATTAATTCTCGACCGTGAATACAAACTCAAGGACGGGAATAAACTGCACCCCTATCGGGTTAACCTCCGGTACGTTGAAGGGAAGAACACGGATGGGATCCGGGTACGCATCCTAGGTATTGACAGATGCGCCTTGCACGAAGTTCCAGGGCTTGAAGACTTGAAGAGCGAGTTGAGTGGACAACTGACGGGGCATATAGAACTCCCCACAGTAATCCCACTCACTACGAGCAAGGACCGGCCTCAGCAAGGAACTGTTCTGTCACGTTGGATTAAGCATCTTAGGGCGCATGTCCTGCGCGAGGTGCTTACCCAAACCCAGCGCCATGAAGCAGTACTAGCAGATCGACGTATCGCGTCCTATGCCGTGGTAACCACACAGGCGGTGACAGAAGCGTTGCGTGCGCTTCCGCACCTATTAACTCCTGTCTTTGAACAGGCAGTAGTCCAAAGAACCCGGCCGAGCAAGTCAGCCAACAGAATTGGCGCCAAAACCGTACGTGCAACGGTCATTAACGAACATTCCAGAGGAGTGTCAGGAGTACGCGTGACGGTCATCGGACCAGAATATGCACGTACCATTGAGACGGGTACCTCTGGAGGGATCCTGTTTGGCGAACTCCCCTTTGGCAAGTATTCGATATCAATCGAAGTACCAGAGGGAAGTAAGCCAGTTAGCCGCACAGAATACACCTTCTGGCTGGATGAACAGAAGTCCGGCTATGGTGGTGTATTCACGATTTTCACTGGCACAAATCCGCCGGTTGAAAAACATAGCACGCTTCAGCAGATTGTGTTTCGGCCGCTTTCTGATCCCTTGAGGTTGTGGGATGGGAGTCGGTTGAAACTAGGCATCATCGTCATTAATAGCGACGCGCAGTTGGTCGCTGATGCACGGGATGCATGCATAAAGTCTGGAAGCTGGACCAAGCTTGATGACATTGTTGCACTGTGTGTTGCCTCTGCACTGGCTGAGTACCAGCATGAAGGCGATACTTACCAGGCGCTCACCATGGCAACCTGGCTCAGTGCTGCGATTCGTGCCCAGCTGGGCAGAACAAGGAGACGATAGAAAAATGGATCCACAACTGAAACATGGTTTTGACGTAATGTTCGGTGCAATCTCAAGGAGGAAAGCAGAGCTTACTGCTTGGCTTGATGAGCTTCAAGCCTCACTCAATAGACTTTGGGATGCAGCGTACGATGAAAAAGACCCGACGCGGGCCGAAAAAATTCGCCAACTGGCACTGCAGTTCTGTCTTGACGCCGGGCTTGACATTCCGACGACAGCTGTTGAAGCAGTTGAACAACCGCAAACAACACCGCTATTAACAATGGACCAAGATCAAGGTCCGATTGCGATTCAACTCGGTCTCGCCGTAATGCCTGGCCTTGACCCTGCAGTGGGTTTTCTTTTCCGAAGGTTCACAGAAAAATTGGCAAAAGGGGAAGTGGTCACCTCTTTCCAATCACTGCTCTTTGAGACCTACGGAACCAAATGGCAGACCGTCAGATTGAGCGGCCAAGTACATGGTTCTGCCGTTACCGCGGCACCCGACACGTCAACTTGGCAGATGGTACAAGCCACCATCAACAAAAACATTAAGGTCATCGACGAGGGACTTCGGCGAATCATGTTCCACGGCACGCACGGGTGGGAAAATTTGAATATTCCACTACGAACGCTGTCTGTGGTTCGTATCGCGGCTGAACACCCCGACGCCTGGAACGAGGCAAAGCAGAAGCTTATCGTTTGGTTCGGCTTGCCAGATTCCGACGTTACCTACAGCTAGTTTGAGCATGGCTCCTACCGCCTTCGGGTGGTAAACAAAAAAACCGCCTGGCTGGATGCCGGGCGGTTTTATCCACTCTCCCTATGTACTTCTGATGTACTCATCTCAACTCCCAATCCGAATTACCGGAACACTATCTTCATCAAACTCATCGACAGCTACTACCGCACCAATTTCACTGAGCAATTGCTCACGTTCTTCCACACTTTGCGGGACTCCGCTGTATTCACGCTGTAGTGCTGTCCAGAAATTATTTGCTGTCATGCCAGCACCATTCTGGTAAGCCAGCATTGTACGTGCAATGCGTACCAACTCAGTGTCGATAGTTGCAATCAAGTGCCTCACCTCCTTATTCAAACAATTTTGAGAAATTACTAATGTGCGATGCACAGGGGAGTAGTTGGAGAGAGTATATAGTAAAAATAAATAAGTCGTAAGTAGTGAGTAATAATTATTAAAAAAGCAACAAAAAAGCCGGATGCCTACGCGAGGCACCCGGCTCATGGAGTCTTTACGACCCCTTTACTCGATCTTCTCCATAGTCACCGCCCACCAGACCGTCTCGGGATGACGTTTCGTCGCGGGGAGCTGATTGCTCAATACCCTCAAACGAACAGCGTCACCAACGCGCACTGGTTGAGCAAATGGCGTGGTATACATCGCACAACCGCCAGCGGTTCGAATGCGAAAGGTCACGCGGTTTGGTAAGACCCGAACACGTTCTACTCCACCGAGCACTACACGTGTCACTGGCATCACCCTTACTGCAAGCGTGCTATCCGAATCCTCCGCATCGGGAAGGTGATAGAACACTACTGGTTGGTCAGGGAACAGGTTCCAGCTGGAAAGCGGTTCTACTACAGCATCCCGAGAGAAGAAATAATCCACCATTCCATCTGAAACGAACCCGTAATGAGGACCACCACGTTTGATCCTCCCTATCATCGGGAGTCCAATACTGCCAGTTTGCATGGCGACTTTGGCAAAAGGTCCCTTACCTTCGTCCCTCACACGCATGGCAAGCATATCCCCCTTCTGTGGACGATAGAAATACGGATACGTTGTCGATTGGAAAACCATTACATCATATGGACCCTGAGGGTATTGGCCACCTTCATCAGGCAAAACCCTTGCAAATCCCGTATGACGATCCGGCCACCAAACTACAACTTCTCCATACGCCCATCCAGGCTGTCCTCTCATAGTACCTCCAGTTACATGAGCTACTGGCTGCATGCCCAGTACTCAACCGTTAGACGCGCCGCCTCCTCGGGCAGCTGCGCCTCAAGCGCGGCTATTGCGTCAAGACGATACGCCTCGCATGAGTTGCCATCGTCGCCTTGGACTTCTTCATTGACGGGGAACAGTGTGACGTTCCCGCCACTACCACGGTAAAGACCCTCCAGTGCTTCCTGTAGCGTACCGCCATGATAGACTTCACCACGACCGGTAACGACGAAAACTCGTGTGACAATGGGAATACCTTCAGAGGTCTTATAAAGCGGCTGGATACCCACGAGAGTGCCCTCTCCCGCATCGTTCATCAGAGGCAGTAACGTGAAATCTGACCAGTACAACTCCTGCGAGGTACCCGTTACTAACGTCGCAAGGTTCTGATCAGTGATCGCATCCTGCACCTGGGAATGCATGCCTATGGGTGATGGAATAGACAGTTCTTCCGGCATCTCATACGCAATGAGGTTACCGTACTCCGTACCCATCCGAGCAACAAGGATGCTTCCCAGGTTCTGTTTCCGGGCTAATTCTTCGTTCTCGATAGTCGTCTGTACAAACCCCAGAGTCAGGATGAACTCCTTTTCCTCGGATACAAGCGGCAGTCGCGTGACGACATACCGTGCCTCTGATTCCGTTACACCTGACTGTCCTTGCGTCTCCGTAGTCGGAAGCCAAATACGGGTCTTACCGTAGAACGCCTGTTCATTAGTCAGGTGATACAAACCGTATAACTCTGCCTGCATATCAAAGAAGTCATACGGATACCTACGATTCTGGACTTCTCGGCCAGTCATCGTCTCGAATGGATGTAACAAACCCGGGAGGAGCTTGCTCCATGCCGAGATTACCGGATCATCCTCTGCGTAGATTTCGATAGTCCCATCGTACGCATGCACGATCCCAGTGATACCGGGACGGGCATAATTGAAAAACCGGTAATCCTGCCCGGAGAGATTGTTCTTCTGGACGGAGTAGGGGTACCCGTTTGCGATGATCACACCCTCGTTCATCCAGATATATTGATCCTCTCCCGCAACCATAAACGGATCTGTATCCCATACCACAAAGGGCGTCAGACGCTCGAGCATCTCCGTAACTTGCCTGTGATACAAGACTCGTGTTTCGGCAGTTATCGCCTCGGATGTCAGCACTCTCATACTGCCAAACGATAGCGCAAACGCAATTCTGCGAATACCGGTACCTACTGCGACACCTCTCTGACCAAAGTACTCAGTTGGTTCCACCGAAGTCGGCACAATCTCGGTTTCTCTTGTGTTGACATACACATGAGATGTCGTGCCTTCTCCATAGCAAATCCGCTCATTCTCCGGTATGAACCGTTCATCACCTATAGTTGGTAGCTGGCTCGCTACATAGACAGGGTGACCTTGAGGCGTTACTTCGTTCGGTTCTGCCGCTACCATACCGAAACCGCACAGAAACCTCATGTGATTATTGATGAAGTTCTGATTTGCGATCTGGCCAGGAAGCAGTTCACGTGGATTCGTCATCCACAGCTGGCCGTCTTCGTAGTACAAGTCGGTGTCGAGAACTTCATAGTAGGTCTCTCTTGACTGAGTCTGGTTGCTGAGCTGTCGTACCTCCCGCCAACCAAAGGTCCTCGATTCCTCGAGGACATCACTATTCGCGGCATACTGATTCCCCTCGAAACCGTCAACATAGGGAAACTCGATAGCCTCAATCTTGTCGAGGCCGTACGCAGCACGTGTGAAGTCGATATGGCGCCGGATATAAGGAATCTCATACGCCAATTCGTTGGGATTTACCCGAATGGTCTGCACGATCGCCGGCCAGCTCCAGAAGAGCGTGAAAACCAGCGTTACTGCCGCCACCGAGACGACGGTTCGTAACTGCAGCCGCCGTTCCCCATTGTGGAAATCAAGGAACCAGACACCCACTCCTGTAGTCAGGAGAAGCGCGATCAACGGATAGAGAACACCCTCATTGCCGACCAACGCTCTTGCGGCCAAAACCACAAGAAGCGGTAACCCGACAAAGAGAAGCTTACCCTTTCTTATGCCGTAGACGACGGGGATAACCGCAAGACCAGTCATGATGGTCAGGATGTTATACAACACAATCCTGCCGCCCTGGACATCCGCGTAGCTGGCGCCCCAGAAGGAACCGTTGTTGTCGGTAAGCAGCCCAAACTTCGCTTGGGAGAAATACCACGTAAGAAGCGGTAAGACAGCAAAGGCAAGCATTCCAGCGAAGCTTATCAACTTCGACAGCCAGGCTGAGTTATCGTCATTCTCGATGAAGATCCAGCGTACCAGCCCATTTATCCCCATACAGGCGATGAACACTGCAAGCCACGTCCTTATCGCATTGAAGAAAGGCAACATGAAGACGTAGTAGCTAATGTCCCGACCGAATATGGGATCTGCCGTGCCAAATGGCTCCTGGACGAAGAACAAAGCGATCTCATTCCAACCGGTTGCCCCGTAAATGCCCAGGCCAATACTGAGGAATAAGGGCAGAAGATTGAGCAGAAATCTCCGCAGATTAATCTGCCGCACTCGCTCCTTTTCAGCCGCGATAGCCCTGGCCTTATCCCAATGCCTCTCCGAAGGTTCCACATAGACGGCCTTATCAAAAGGGAAATAGCGCCGCCCGATGAATGTCATCATCAGAAAGGCTACTACGCCGGATAGTACCTCGAGCGCCCAAGGCAACCCCGTGGTTACCCAGAACACCTGAGGGTACCCGTGGTCTTGATACCACAGGTAGTCCACGTATAGGTCCGCCATCCATCTGAGAAGGAAGTAAGCCAGAAGCAGACCAGTAAACGCGAATAGCCCATTAACAATTGACCCCAGTACCGCTTCTTCTGAATCCTCCGTGCCGCTACGATAGTAGGACACAACGCCGACAACGATTGCCACAAGCGCAATCACAGCGAAAACGGCCCAGAATAGGCCGCCATCGACATTGCCATCACCAACCGATTGCACAACTTCCTGTGCGGTTCCTTCATCAGCTTGTACACACGCCCCTAATAGCAACAAAAGAGGCACTATGAGTAACCACCAACATTTTCTAATCACTGTTTTCAACTCCTTAATCATCAACCTTATTACAGAAACATCGCAATGACGACCGATGTTAGTACTAGCGTAACCAGTACAACACCGGAAGTGCACGCGAATGCATGCGGCCACAGCCGAAACCACTCTGTATCGAGGACGTAGAACCGCACGTCACCAAGGAAATGCTCCCGAAGCGCTTCATTGCGCTTTTGGGATTCCTGGAGCTGCCGGTAGGCCTTTTGGAGTTCTGTTGCCGAAGCGAACTTTCGTTGGCTCAACAACGTCTTCCACCAAAGACCCAGTCCCCATAGAGTGATCTTGATCTGCAACCGCAACTGTCTGCTCCTTTTCATGGGAAGCCTCCAGTTCTTGCTCAAACACCGATACTATTCCTTCTAAAGCCTTCGCCGGGCCGAGTCGGTTTTCTACACTAGCTACGCACATTGGCATGCGTGCAGCTACGACCTGCTTTTTGTGGTGCGCCAGCTGGCGGATCTAGTCCTCCAGTGTAGGATGAAGACGTTCCTCAACGTCAGTATGAATGTATTCAATTGTCAAATAGGGGAGTATTTGAAGGGCGAAATGAGGAAAAACAAAGCAGGATTTAGTGTGGTTTCGTAAACCACGTATGTCATGACTTTGGGCAAAGTCACGGAGGAATAAGGGGTAAAAAAGAGGGGAGTGCAAGAGACTAACCGTAATCTTCAACACCCCCATCTTTTTAGCACCTATTCCTCAAAACAAACTTTTTATTGTTAAAGTCCAGTTATTAATGCAGAAGTATAGCATAGATCTTTACAAAATCAATCTTATAGTGTATATTTTGCGCACGAACGTTAACAAGTGAATGAGTTGGGGATTTTGGGAGGATGTGTGTGCTTATCTGAGCATAGACATCCCCCCATTTTACCCCCCGAGAGAAATCTCAAAAATTGTATTTACGGCTTAACCGCCACCATGGTCCCCCCGACCACCAGCGCTACACGCGCAAAAAACCTGAGCTATATGCTCAAAAATGAATCGAAAGATTCACGACAGACCAAGGAGGTCTATCATGTCGAAAAAGCAAGTTCGCGAAACCGTTGAATATATGATTCTGGAAGACGCAGACACCGGCCATCGCCGGTCCTGGAGGCAAGCTGCCTTCGCCATCGCCGCCGGCATCGGCGTCGTGATCGCCTTCGTGGTGGTCGTTGCCAGCATCGCTGGCTAATCCTGCAGCCGCAGGACATCCTTCACAGGAAGGACAAACACTCCGATCAGCGGAGATAACTCATATTCTGGCCCTGCCAGGATATTATGACTCATTCATTTATTATTATCATTCAAATCATTGATTCGGCTCTGCCGGACCGATCCCAACCCCGCCTCGGCGGGGTTTTTCTTTTATACGATCTCACTGCGATTTTCCGTATTGAAATACTAGACAATTCTTGCTATAAGGCAATTTCACAACCTTAAAGGTCAAAGGATTAGCACCTCACAATTTTATCAAGTGTTTGCGCAAACCACACCTTTCGGAGGAATGTAGATGACTTCACTTCAAGCTGTAGTGACCGCGCGGTCACAGACGTTTCGCGTCATTCAGGAACTCGAGGCCGCTGGCATCCACCACGGCCAAGAAGCGACCGCAGTTGTCCAGGTTCGGGTCGGAGATGCCCTGGGCGTAACAGCCGACACGGCCCCGGTGTACTTCTGCAACATGGGGACGATCATCCCGATCCAGATCACCGGCACCCCTGACGGCCAGCCGCTGCCAGAGGAAGTGACTCTCGCCGGCCTGTCGGTCTCCCGCCCGGGTTACTGGGACGTTCCCGTTCGCTTCCACCTCAACGGCGCCATCCATCTCGACGTCATTGGCGACGTGAGGGAAGTCACGGATCCGTATGCGCGTCTCCGCGAGCCAGCCGGGTTCGTCCTCTCCTAGTCCGAGCCGCTTCGACGGCTAACCGCGACGCTTGACGTCGCATCTATCCCCGCAACCGAGCTAATCCATGACCGGGCCGCCCTTCGGGGCGGCCCACCCTTCAACCTAACTTATCCTATAGCTTGTATTTTTTATTCTCAAAGCGTATACTTCACCCACAATTTTCGACTAGTTCGATGCATCAAAAAGTGCTATCGTAGTAGTCCAGCGCACGTTAACAATTCAACGTGTGTATTTTTTTACTACCGGTACAGGTAGGGTAGTGGCATGGAAAAAGGGCGTGAAGAGGAGGAGAAGGCGAGGAATAATAATCGAATGATTAATAAACAAATAGTCTAATAATCTAATTTTTTTTCATTTGTATATTTGTATATTAGTTTATTTGAATATTCGCTCCTATTCTTCTTCTCCCCTTCACTTTCCCCCCTTTTTCCCTTTTTTCCTCACTTTCTGTTTTTTCCAAGACCCCGAACATCCTACGTTCAACTTGTTTTCCCCAAACAAGTGGTCAATTCCACCTCCCCCTACCAATTTTCGTTCACCCGCGAATTCTCTTTTTCAACTATGTAGCTGCCAAGCACATACACGAAAACCTGGATGCGCTTCACCATCCCGTTTCTTCTTCGGAAGAACGTTCCACGGGCTACGCACGCGTAGCACCCCGGAAGCCTGTTTCCCGCAGGCACCTCGGGCATCGTCTGCCCAGTAAGCTGGTGTGGAGCACCAGCTATACCAGAGAGGAACTGGTATACCACCGGTAGGACCCGCCAACACGGCGGGTACAAGACGAACAGCTGTTATGGGATTATCAGCTGCAGCCGGAAACGACGTCGGATGCGTCGTAACCCGGCAAAAAAAGCACGCATGAGGGTAAGATCTCCCCTCATCGGCCACATTAAACGTGGGCAACCACGTTGTTGTGGGCGTGCGTAGTAGATCAAATCCAGGCGGGACGGCCTCGTCCTGGTAGCCTATGGGGATAGGCGCAGTAGCGATCGAGAGATCGCACAATGTTGGCAAAGTGCCAAATTGATAGGCACCCAACCGGCGAAAGAGCCGCATCATGCAGCCGTATACATGGTGAAAATATGAACCCAATTAGGAGATTAGTTGCAATGTCAGTAGGTAAAAATGGTAACGGCCGACGCTTCCGAAGCTATGTCGGTACATTCGCAGAGAACACAGACTTCGAAGAATGGGCAACGATTGCCTTTCCAGGGATGGTGATTTTTGTCGTGATCCCGCTTTCCGATGATTGTGGAAACGACGAAAATGGCGGACGCTTCGTGGGCGATATGAGATGCTACGAAGTGATTCTCGCCGACCCCCTCCCTGAAGGACAGTTCGACGCGATCGCGACAGGCTACGAGGATGAAGTTATAACAGTCCGCGAGGCGACCCGGAGGTTTTGGGTCGAGTGCGGCTTCTCGGGTAAGCAAACAAAGAACGGTGAGGACCTGATCGAAGCGCTACTCCAGCGCCAAATCAGGCCGGGCGATCTGTTCCCACTTCCCGACGAACAACTGGTATCCATCTTCGGCGCCTTTGCGAACGATCCGCTTTCTCTTATCGAAGGCTTCAAGGAGGCCAAATAATGTCACTTCTTCGTGGTCACGTTACCTGGGTTCACCCAAGCCGTCAGTACGGTTTTATCACCTACACTGACGACAATGGGGAAGAGCAGACGCTTTTCGTGCACCGGAACAATCTCATTCCGTGGCGCGGCGGCAAGAACTGCAAGCCGCCGAAGCGTCTGTTGGATCAGAACGGCAAGCTGTCTCGGCCGCAATTGCGCCTCCGTGCCGCTGTATCCTTCGTGATCGGTGAGCGCGACGGCCAGCCGGTGGCCAAACGGGTCTACCAGCGCCAACCGCGTAAGCGGAAGAACAGCGACTGGGTTCTGCCCGTAACCTACCTGCCCGGGTAGGAAGTGCGAGGGGTGTCGTCTGACGACGCCCCTCCCCAAGGAGGCTTGCCGTGCAAAAGTACGCGGAGCAGATGATGATCCTCATTGCAGTCCTCGACGCCGTCATGTCCTGCGAATGGTACAAGCCAATCCAGCGACTCGGTGTCGCGAAGGTTGATGAGATCGTCAAGAAGATGGAGCAGCGTGGCTGGGTGGAACTCTCCGGAAAGTACACCTGCTGCGAGATTCATCTGACTAACAAAGGTTGGAGCGTCGTGCGCGCGCTTGATAGGATGCGCGCCGCGCTCAACGAGTATAGTTATGACTTAGGAGGTCAATCATGAAGGAAGAAACCGTTAAGACTTACGACCCCAGGTTGTTTCTTATCTGGGTCGCGTCGCTCTTTGGAACGGCCGTCGTGGCAATGGGATTGCTGCTGGCGTCACAGTACGCCGGCTTCCCACTTTTGATCGCCTTGGTGTTCGGCCTGGTACTCTTCGGTGGGGTGACGGTGGCCTATGTGCCGCTTTTTTACGGCAAGATCGCTGATCTGCCGTACATCCCATTCCATCTCGCCCCTCCAACCAAGTTTAGCGGGGCGTCGAGCGAAGTCCCCTGCCTAGGCTGGATTACAGACCTGGGCGACGGCAAGCATTTCACCGTCGACGACAAGGGTACGCTTCCAAACGCTATATCCCTCATAGGCCGGAATGACGGCGTACTTTTCACCGAAGACAAGAGGGTTGCGATTGTAAGCGATGAATTCGTCCGGGACGTCGTGCAGGCTTGGTTCGACGATGATCCATATCCGGCCGATAAGCCGGTGCGGGTGTCGTTCTGGGGGGATTGATGAATACCAAGCTCACCTTCCGGGCAAAACTCGATTTACTGAAGCTGGCCGTCACGGCGCTCGTTGTGCCGCAGTCCATGGTCATCCTGACCATCATCCTTCTGTGGAAGATGCGTCAGGACAGGCTCTGGGAGGAGCGCGGGCGATGAGAACGGCACGTGTCTTGTTCGTGGCGTGCAACCCAGACGCCGCGATATTCAGCGATGTCCTTCCGGTGGCGATTACGCAAGTAATGTCGTCCGATAGCTCCCAAGGAATCGCATTGATCAAATATCTCCAGTTAGATGGCGGAGGCGCTTCTGAGGATGCGGTTGACCACATTCTCGCGGAGCACCGGGACGCTGACCTGATCGTTCTGGCGGCGCACCGTAGCTGTGAGGTAGTGAACGGAGATCCTCAAGATCTCCTTACTCACACCATGGATGTGTTGCAGGAGCATGGTTTCGAAGTTGCTGGCATCTGGATCGACGACTACGAAGACAGGGTTCAAGTCGTTATTCCAGTCGGCCGGCAGGAAATGCCGGCTTTCGTCGGCCAGACCTTTCCGATTAGTCTGAACTAACCTAGGTGGCCTCGCCGGATAGCCGGCGGGGTCACAACCACAAAGGAGTATGTATGAATAGCGGCCAGAGCACGATCTCGATCGTTAAGTGCACGTTGTGTGGCAAGAAGCGGCGTCTCATCAACTTGACGCCCGAAGGCCTCAATAGGCTGAATGCTAACCACAACGCGTACGACTTCCAAGGCGGCGACAACTGCAGCGGCCACTTTGTCGTGGACTCTACCCGCAATCACAGCGTCGCGCCGCGACGGCTGTGTGTGATTCCGGGCTGCGGGCGCACCACCCGTCGCCACGGCAAGCATCCGCAGCGTTGCGGGTTCCATCGCGTCAGCTACCAGATGTTCGCGAACCCGGCCGCGCTGTAGAAGAGTCTGCGCACGTCCTCCGTGTCCTCCGGGCACGGAGGACACCAGTTTGAGGAGGACATTGTGACAGATATCGTCATTCGGGCAGACCAGGTAGTGTACTGGGGTGATACCGGCCGACTGTTGCAGCAGGTTGCACAGCTGCTAGGCGTCTCCCCTGACAACGTTACCGTTGAGATCGTCGGCAGCGAGAGTAACAAGCAGCCTGTGCCCGTGGCTGTATGTCCGAAGCTGGAAGTAGGGGACGACGTGTACTACCTCGACCCCTTCAGCTGGGAGTTAGCTCCCGACGGCATGCCCGAGTAGTAGAGTAAGTCTAAGGTGCCGCCGCCTATGGGCGGCACCAATTTCAAACAACTGAGCCTTTGCGGGCTCACCAACTGAGAGAGGAAATAAATGTTG
Source organism: uncultured Candidatus Saccharibacteria bacterium (assembly GCA_964493575.1). Lineage (GTDB taxonomy): Bacteria > Patescibacteriota > Doudnabacteria > UBA920 > UBA920 > UBA920. The sequence continues at coordinate 16,945 of CAZBOT010000030.1, forward strand.
CGTTTGTGCACTACTGGTACGAAGGCACGGATTCCGAACATCCGTGACCTGATCGATGCAGTCGCTGATTTCCTTGGCCTGCCATTTGATGGCCAGGCTGTGGAAGACTTCAGCGATTGGTGGAGAGAAGAGGATTTCTACCTCTTCACCATCGACGATCTCGAGTGAAGTCGCAACTGAACTAGCAAGAGGGTGCACGCCGCGCAGGTGGCGGCACCCTTTTTTCATGCAAGAAGGAGAACAATGACAAGGAGATACGTAGGAACGAGATACGAAAAGGAAGAGTACGTCAGAGACACCCTTCCTTACGCCTTTGACTTTGCAATCGAAAATGAAGTGGACTTCCACTTCTTCATCGATGGCAACGTCTGTATGGTCATTGTCCAAGGGACCATGACCGAAGCGCAGATCGAGTCGGTTATGGAGTATGGGGGCTTCGAACGCCTTCCCTTCGCCACAGGCAAGACAGTCGTCCTGGCAATCGGTGAGCTGACAATCACCATCTTTGCCTTCCTCGTCTTCCCGGACGAAGAAGAGAGGGAAGCTGCTTAGAGGTGCCCCATGGACAACACATACAAAAGTAATGGGTATCGAGACATCTGCAAGTTTGCACTTTTCGTTTTTCTGATGGGGTATGTATTCTCCGGAAGCGAACAAGGTGCATACATTGCTGCATTTCTCGTGCTGTCCTCTGCAATCGGTATGGCATACTTTGATTCTCGTGTATCGGTCGCCACTGCCCTGAGTATGGGCATAATCGCCGTGAGCGTGGATTCGATCGGTATGCCAATAGCGCTGTTGATCATCGTGCCCTACGTGGCGATGATCATCGCAATGTACCGAAAGTCGATGAGGTGGCAGACCATTTGGTTGGTGTTTACACTATTCGCCACCCTCACGACATTCTGGATAAATCGTCCGTAAGGAGGGTTCTATGAGCAAAACGAAGATTCTGAAAGTCGTCCAGAGGCTCCTCACGAACTTCTTCGGTACGGATAACTGGGGAATTCTGGTCGGCGACAGGCTCATCTACGTGTTCAGGCCTGACGACAAGATCGTCACCCCTGAGAGTCTTGAGCGATTCCTCGACCATATCGGCGTGTATCCTTTCTTCTTCGAAGGAGGCTACAGCCTGCAGATCGTAACCGCAGAACCGAACTTGGTGCTCTTCGCCTTCTTCATTGAAGGCCTCGAGCAACACACGGGAAAGACCGAAATCGCCACCGATGACGTTGATGGCGCTGATGCGTTAGACGAGATCCGTCACGGAGCGCGCCGGCGGCAGTAGTTTGAGAGACAACGCAAAGGAGCAGTAGCTCCACTGGGACACCCGCCGGGTGTCCCTTTTTTTGTGCTACACTTGGCAGTATGACTGAATTAGAACTTGAATTAACATTTCTGGCAAAATATATCCCCGCCGACATTCATCACGCAACAAAAAAAGAAATTATTGATATGTATCTACCCATAGATGCCACACATCCTCGAATTCGTATTCGAAAAAGTGGCGACAAATACACCTTTGTCAAAAAGATTCCTATTGAAAGAGGAGACGCATCGCAACATGAAGAGCATACTATTGATTTGGAAGAGCACGAATTCGCTGCATTTAGAAATATTCCTGCTAGGAAATTGCGAAAATTTCGATATTCATTTGATTACAACGGGCATGCTGCTGAGGTGGATGTATTCGCGGATGCTTTGGAAGGCTTAGTGCTTGTAGATTTTGAGTTCTCATCTGAAGAAGAAAAGGAGAACTTTGTGGTACCGGATTTTTGCTTGGCTGACGTCACCCAAGAAGACTTTATCGCAGGAGGCATGTTAGCAGGGAGGTCTTATGATGATATTGCCTCTGATTTGGAAAGACTTGGATACCTGAAATTATCTCTGAGTATTTGATGCTTTTATTTACACCCATAAACGTGAAAGACCCCGTCCTACAGTAGGGCGGGGTCTTTTTATATTGTTACTCTCCTTGCGGCCGTTCTAGCCGCAGCTGTTCATGCCGCAGTCGGGGACCATCGGGCCCCCGAGCAACGCGGGAACGAGCAAGGCACCGATGAGGCCGGCCGCCACCATGCCGGCGACCATCTGGTAGCCTTCTGCGTCGTTCTGGAAGGCCCAGAGGGTGTAGGAGTTGACTTCTTCGTAGGTCATGAAACCATTAACATAGTCATGCACCCACATCGAAGCTTCCCACCCCGAGGGTACCTGCGTAGCGTGGACGGGCGCCAGGACCGTCAGGTCGTTCCGGCCGCCGGTCAGACGCTCGTAAAGCTCTTCAGTGATGGGTACATCGTGCTTGGTAAACACGAATTGGCCATGCCGGTTCGTGTAGCACTCATCGAAGTTCTGGGGCCCAGCCTCCCGAGTCCAGGTGAGCAGGACGACCGTCCCTGCGTAACCTGTCGGACTTATCTTCGACTTGTAGGCCTCGCGCACCCGCCCCAGATCCCACGGATCGAGGCAGTTGTCGTACCCAGAGTTGCCGACCGAGGCCGCCAGTAGGGGATCCTGCCCCTCCGGCGTCTCCGCAGGGGTGACTGTGGGGGCCACCGTCGGCGCGGCCGCGCCGCCGGTCGTATCGGCCGCCGGGTTGCCGCCGCACGCGGCCAGGGCCAGAGCCAGCAACAAAACAAACAACAAACCGAACTTTTTCATCGAAACCTCCATCTTCTGCTTGTGAATTCTTCCAGACCCGCTCGGGACTGGAGGTGCGAAAACTGGCGGCATTATAGCAAAAATTACACCCTCGTGTCAATACTATAAGCCTTTTTGTAATGAGAGCTCATTGATACTTTTACAGGCTGGTTATCTGAATTTGTTGAGAAAATGTGAGTAAAAAACAAAAGGCCGGCCCGTCAGACGGGTCGGCCTTGCCATTCAGCTATCTCTCTATGCCGTCACAGCGACGGCCGAAGCACCCACTGCGGGCATAGGCATCTGGATTTCAAACTGCGCCGAACGATTGGTCAAACGCAGCAAGTCTGTGTCATAGGCGATCATGATGCCGCCCGCAAATGTGAACACTGACTCGCACTTCGCCGTCGGAAACAGCTTGACCGCAATCGCTTGCGCCAAAGCTTTGACGCGCAGTTCCCAGTCGAAGCTGGGATCGTAGATCCAGGGAGCCATCAGCGGCCCCCAGCCGACGAAGCTGGACGCCTGCGTGGTCCACGCGAGCGCAAGCTCGACACCGTAGACCTCGTGCCGCTGCGAAAGCAGCACTGGCTCGATGGGAAGCCCGCGAGAATCGAGGGTCACGAAGAGCTGCGGCTGCAACTTGCATTCCTGCAACGAGCGAACCGCCTGCCGTCCTAGCAGACTCTTCGTGTCCGCCTGGATCTGCACTTGCATCTCCAAACGAAACGGCATACCGTCCATTTCCATCTCAACCCTTGCCCCGTACGGGGCGTACACCACTTGATGCGTCATGTCATCCTCCAAGGATGTTGGCGAGCATAAATATCCCCGCCATAAGCAAGCACATTAAGGCAAAGTAGACCAATAGAAGCCGGCCAAACGCACTCATGGCTACCTCCTCGAGGCTACCGCACGAACAGCCTGCGCCTTAAGGCGACGAAGTTCGCTGAAGATAGCAGTTACCCAATATTCATCACCCCAATACGCCCACTGCTTCTTTTGTGCGTCATTCCGAGGAAGGACACGCATTCGCAGAATGTGAGCGAGCCGATCTTCTGGAGTGTTAGGAATCTCTCGACCTTGTTCATCGACCAACCGAACTTGCTCATCTTCTCGACGAACCTTTTCGGAAAAATCGACCAATCGAAAGATCCGCCCGAACCAGTACCTATTGCCTTCTCTTTTTACCCGAAGGCAGACCAAAGGAATCGGAACACTCTGGTCATTGATAATCAAAATCTCTGCAACGAGATCCCCTCTCTCTGGAATGAAATCCCCTCGTCGAAAGGGGACTACGAAAACACCACGCCTGCAAAACACCTCATCCACAAGCGTGCGTACACAAAGACCGGGGACATCGATCTTTACGGGATTACGTACCCTTTGCTCTAGGGGAATCATCAATCTCCTTCTTACATAGTGCCCTAGCCAATAAACAGAACATGCTCTCTTAGGGCTTTCGTCTTTTGAGCACATTCTAGGTACACACAGCCGCATCAGCTGTGTGCTTCACTCCTCCGGGGAGGAGGAGCTTGAATATATGCCTTACCATGGGGAGGCTTCCTCAAGCCTGGGAGGGGAATAAAGCGAGGAAATACATTGTGTGATGGCACAATGTATTTAAAAGGGGAATGATTGGAATTTGACCAAAGAGGAAACGGTAAGGACTTGTATCCATTAAACTCGGGGGACAGCGTGAGTTTGTAGGATTTGTCGATCTGTTGGGAACAGTTTTCGGAGGAATTTGGGGTTAAAAAACGAAGGGGGGATACAAAAAGTCCGAAAAGAGACTTCTTATACCCACCCTTCAAGTCCCAAACTGCCTCCACTTTTAATGTGCAGCATTATTTTGACGGATTATAACGTCATTTTTTACTAATCACAATTGCACAACACCTATAGCATTTTTAGATATTTCTTTATTTGCTCCGCTAGTTGGCGGATTTGCAAAATGCACTTATAATGAGGCCTGTATGAACATCACCAGAAAAGATCTACCAGATTGCGAGATAGAATTCACGGTAACGACCGACGCAAGCGATACGAAAGTTGCCCAAACCCTTGCGTTAGAACTCCTTGGTC
>CAZBOT010000031.1:0-2588 GCA_964493575.1 uncultured Candidatus Saccharibacteria bacterium
AATGCCTAAAATTGGCTTATTTATAACTCTTTTTAATGGTGCCGCGGGAGGGACTCGGTCACCTCACGCTGTGCTCAATTCGCTTCGCTCATTTCGCACAACGCTGCGGCGACCCCCGACGCTTTAAACCTGCCCCCGGCAGCTTGAAAGCTATTTTCAAGTCCCACTACTTTGACAATAGATTTGCCAATCTTGCTCCGCAAGCTTAACAAATCTATGGTGCCGCGGGAGGGACTTCTCGCCTCGGCCATCTACTGATGGCCTCGTTGTCCGGGGTTGCGGAAACTTGCCACTGGCAACTTTCCGACCGTTCGGCTACAGATTTTTCTGCAGAAAAATCTTTGCCTTACTTCAACCCGTTCAAGTCCTTCACTAAATACCATAAGGCAGAATGCCATGAATGACATCCTGCCTTATGGTGCCGCGGGAGGGACTTGAACCCTCACGACCTTGCGGTCATACGCACCTGAAGCGTACGTGTATGCCAATTTCACCACCGCGGCATGTTTCTTAAGTTAGTTAGTCTTCAGCACGCGCTTAGTATCTATATACCAATCACGGAGATTATAATACCGTACTGTTTCATCAGGCATTTTATTAACTGAGAAACCTTGAATGTTGTTATTGAGTGCGTAGGTATAAACTGATTGCACCAAGAAGATGGCAGGTAAATCCTGCTTCATAATGTTATGTAGCTCAAGATATTTAGCATCACGTTCTTCTTTATCTGTGGATGCACGAGCTTCACTGATGAGTCTATCAATAGTTTGGTTGGCGTAGCTGGACAGATTCAAACCAGGCGCCTTGGTTTGGCTGGAGTGCCAAAACACGAATGGGTCTGGATCGGCACCAAGCTTATGGGCAAACAATAACATGTCGTACTCACGCGGTTTGATAACTTGTTCATTGAGATCACGGGTCGGCATGGTGATAATTTCTACTTCAACACCTAAATCGCGCCATTGTTCTTGGAGTAGTTCAGCTGCTCGGCGGTTAACCCAATTTTCATTGGTGGCTAATTTAAATTTTAGTTCTTGATTGCCTTTCTGTCGGACAGTTCCGTTTTCTGGATAAAACCAACCTGCTTGTTCAAGTAAATTTTTGGCAGCTTCAAAGTCTTGAGCAGCGTCATGCTCTGGCAAGTTTTCTACCTGCTGAGAGAGAATTGGGCTTTCGATTAATAAACCCTGGCCCTCAAAAACTTCATCTAGAATAGCTTGTTTATTGGTAGCTAGGTTTAAAGCTTGGCGAACCTTGGATTCTCCTAAACTGCGCACAGTAGTGTTAAAGAATAGAGCTTGGTATTGAGGTAGGGGAATTTGATGAACACTTAAGTTCTTGGTGGATTTTTCAATACTGACCCGGTTCTCAAATTGGTTAAAGCCAAAGCCGTCTATTTGATTACCATGAAGGGCTTTGAGCAAGCTGTCGGCATCTTCAAAGAAGACAATTTCTAAATTGTCTAAATAGCTGGTACGAGAATGAAAATTTTTGAATGATTCTAAGGTAATTCTTTGCACGCTACCATCTGCCAATTGCTCAACTTGTTTAATTTGGTACGGACCATTACCAATCGGTTGGATATTTCCTTGCGAGAGAATAAATTCTTGAGGGGGAACTTTTTTCCAAATCACTTCACTGATAATAGGTAAAGTTAAATTATTTAAGAATGGCCCAGAGGCTGCTTTTAAAGTGAATACAACGGTATGTTCATCTTTTGCTTCCACAGTGGTGGACAGCCAATCAGTGCGGCGAGGGCTATTAAACTCAGGGTTCTGGAGGGTTTGAATAGTAAACACAACGTCATTGGCTGTCACAGGAACGCTGTTATGCCACTGGGCAGACTTCAGTTTTATGGTATAAGTTTTTTTATCCTCAGAGATCTCTGGAAAATTTTCTGCTAAATCAGGAACAACACTCCCATTTTCATCGTAACGGTATAATCCAGAATAAATCAGGTTTACTAAAGCTCGGTCAGTACTACTGGTGGCGTAAAGCGGGTTAATGAACCTAGGTTCACCAATGATACCTTCTCGGTAACTACCACCTTCACTCGGCACAACAACCGTGTAGGCTTGCAGGAAATTTTTTGTGGCAAAGATAGAGCTAATTAAAGTCACGACTAGCAGAATAATCCAAAATCGTTTTTCGGTCTTTCCCATTAATGAAAAAACTCTCCGCAACACGGAAAGTCGGATTTGGGGCAAGAGCCGCACTCCCGCGAGAATACGTTTGCTTTGCACAGTTAAGTTGTTACTAAATCCGTTCACTAGTTTTGATGAACAATCTTGTACTAGCGGTTAAGCAGTACGATTGTAAGACTGAGACCTGCAAACAAGACACCTAGAACAATCGTGGCATAGAAAAGCCACTTCTCACCACCGCGTCGGGTTGTTACAACACCGCCACCGCCAAAAATATTTGATAAACCAGATGATTTGTTTTGCAAGGCCACACTGATAATCAAGAGTACCATTATTACCATATCTATGATTGTCAGGATATGTGCCAAATTTCTCATATATTTTGTCTCAGTCCGTTAAAAAATAAGCTTAGTTATTATAGTAATTTAAGACCCTTGTGTCAAT
>CAZBOT010000031.1:2688-12393 GCA_964493575.1 uncultured Candidatus Saccharibacteria bacterium
TTTGTTTGAGCAGTTTTTTAGTTTTAGGTCCGATTCCAGGAATTGTGTCTAATGCAGATCTCACAGCTTGCTTACTGCGCAAGGATTTATGGAAGGTGATACCAAAGCGGTGTGCTTCATCACGCAGACGTTGCAACATTTGCAAAACTGGATTGTCGTGACCTAGCACTATCGGTTGAGATTTACCTGGGGCAAAAATTTCTTCAATCCTTTTGGCAAGACCAATTACAGGAATGTTTAATTTGGCCTCCTTTAGAACTTGAACCGCCACACCTAACTGGCCTTTACCACCATCAATCACTAATAAGTCCGGGACAGGCCAGCTGTCTGCTTTATTTTTGGGATTTACACGAGCAAGACGTCGTTCTAGCATCTCTCGCATCATGGCAAAGTCATCAGGAGTTTGCTTGCGGGTGATTTTGAACTTGCGATACTCACTTTTAGCAGCTTGACCATCTTTAATTACCACCATGCTCCCGACAGGATTGGTTCCTTGGATGTTGCTAATATCATAACCTTCAATTCGTCGTGGTAAATTTGGGAGTTTAAGAAGCTTCTTAAGGTTACTAAGTATTTCTTGAGTTAAATCAGCGTTACTGGCTTGATTGCGTTGCCACTTTAAGAGGAACTCTTTTGCATTTGTGGCTCCCATTTGGACTAGTTTGAGTTTTTGGCCGCGGGTCGGCGTTGAGAATTTAATTGTTTTTTTGCTTCTCGAGTGAAGGAGTTGGCTAAGAAGCCCATGATTCGGAAGCTCTGTTTGGTAAAAAATTTCACTTGGTAAATCAGTAGCCTGTGAATAATACATTTCTGAGAATGTCTGGAGGACTTGGGAAATCCGCTCTGGCTGGGGTATTGCCAGCATATTATGGTAAACAAAGTTTTCTTTGTCCTTGAGTTTGCCCTCGCGAACTTTAAACAGATTTACCCCAGCAGATAAATTATCTGCGTAGGCCGAAACAATATCCCAAGAAACCTTTTTAGCTAACACGGTAAGTTGTTTCTCTTCGAGAACGGCAATGGCAAAAAATTCATCCCGCAAGCGGGCTGCCTTTTCAAACTGTTTTCGCTTAGCAGCAAGTTTCATTTCTGATTGGAGTTGTTTTTTAATAGGCGCAGTTTCGCCAGCCAAAAATAGAGCAATTTTCTTAAGATGTTGCTCGTATTCGTCCAAGCTCATTAACCCGATACACACACCTGGACAACGATGTAAGAAATAATAGAAGCAGGGACGTTTGCCAACTTCTTTATTAGCACAGAAGTGAAATACGCGTCTGGCTAAATCTAAAGTTTGGCCAATTTTTTTGGTGGAAGAATAAGGACCGAAGAACTTATCACGGCTTTCAGTATTATCTTCAATCTTACGAACGTAAGTAATCTGCGGAATCTTGGTCGAATGATCCATTTTGATGAAAGCGTAATTTTTATCATCCCGCAGCATAATGTTATATGGCGGCATGTATTCTTTGATCAAGGTATTTTCAAGGAACATGCTTTCTAATTCTGTTTGCACAACAATATAGTCAAAGTCTGTAGCTTCGGCCATTAAGAAGGGGAGTTGGGGACGGTTGTCAGATTTACCAAAGTATTGTGATAACCGCGAGCGAAGGTTCTTGGCTTTGCCCACATATAAAACAGCTCCTTTGTCATCGAGGAACTTGTATACGCCAGGGCTCTTTGGCACGTCTTTTAACTTGTCTTTGAGTTGACCCATAATCTTATTATAGCTATAATTTTTCTTGCTCACTACTATTAGTGATTTTGAGGAGGATAAATTTTTGCTGATTACTTTTTCCTGGATTGTTTTAGGGGGATGTTCAACTGGAGTGTGTTATCTTATGACTCAAGATGTCGGGGATACATTACTCCTGAGCTACGTTTCAGGTATGATTGGACTGACAATTGAGTTAGTCCGGCGGGTTACCCGCTTTTTTAAGCAGGATAGTTTTTAGTTTTTAAAAGAGCTCCTCTGGGGCTCTTGTTTTTTATTCAAAATTCTGCTAGCGTTATTAAAGTTTGATATTTCATTTATTTTAAACATGGCCAAGAAAAATACTAAGAAAAACTCGGATTCTAACAGTAATTCAGAACACAAAATTGTCATTCGTGGTGCCCGCGTGCACAACCTTAAAAATGTAGACTTAGATTTACCACGTCACAAGTTAATTGTTATGACCGGTTTGTCTGGGAGCGGTAAGTCTTCTTTGGCGTTTGATACAATTTATGCCGAAGGTCAACGCCGTTATGTGGAGTCTCTGTCGGCGTATGCCCGCCAATTCATCGGTTTAATGGATAAACCTGATGTCGATAAAATTGAAGGGTTGAGTCCAGCGATTTCGATTGATCAGAAGAGCGCATCTCACAATCCGCGCTCCACTGTTGGTACAGTTACCGAAATTTACGACTACATGCGTTTGCTTTATGCACGAATCGGTATTCCGCACTGTCCAGAGTGTGGTCTTAAGGTTGAGGGCCAGACTTTACAGGCCATGGTTGATAATTTACTGGCAATGCCAGATGGAACTCGTGCGATGTTGTTGGCTCAAGTCATCAAAGACCAAAAAGGTGAACACAAATTGGTTTTTGAACAACTCAAGAAATCTGGTTTTTCGCGTTTGCGTGTTGATGGGCAGATGATGGATTTAACCGAAGCATTAACTTTGAATTTAGATAAGCAAAAGAAGCACACTATCGAAGTTATTGTTGATCGTTTGGCAATGAGCAGAGAAGATCGCGCCCGCTTATCGGAAAGTTTAGAAAAAGCTTTGGATTATGGCGATGGCTCAGCTTTGGTTTTGGTGATGGATGGTGATCCTTCGACAAACTCAGGACAAGTAAAAATTAAGAAAGAGATTCCTTTATCACAAAAGTTTGCTTGTCCCAAAGGTCATGCCATCAGTTTGACTGAGCTTGATCCACGCGAGTTTTCTTTTAATAGTCCTCACGGTGCCTGTCCTGACTGTAAAGGTTTGGGAACCAAGCTCACCGTGGAGCCAGATTTAGTAATCGCTAATCCAAAATTAACTTTGGCAGAAGGAGCGATTCGTCCATGGAGTAAAACTACCTCACGGGTGTCATGGTATTCACGAGTTTTGGAATCAATTGCCAATGAATATGGCTTTTCGGTGAGCGTTCCGGTAAAGGATCTACCTAAGAAAGCTATCGATATTATTTTGTATGGCACTGGTGGTAAAAAAGTTACCATGCCGACCGAAGGTGGCCGGGCTTATCAGGCAAATTTTGAGGGTGTGTTGGCTCAATTAGAGCGACGTTGGCGCGAAACCGATTCTGAATACATGCGCAGCGAAATTGAAAATTATATGCGCATCCGCAAGTGTTCAACTTGTGGTGGCAAACGACTCAAACCAGAAGTTTTGTCTGTTACAGTTGGCGGAGAAGGTATTGTGGATGTTTCTGGCAAATCCATTGAGGATACCGCCATCTTCTTTGAAAAGTTGCCAAATGACTTGAACGCCAAAGAAATGGCGATTGCAAAATTGATTCTCAAGGAAATCACAGCGCGCCTGCAGTTCCTGTTGGACGTTGGGTTATCTTATTTGTCTTTGGACCGCGGCGCTGACACTCTTAGTGGCGGGGAAGCCCAGCGTATTCGCCTAGCAACCCAGATCGGCTCGGGGTTAACAGGGGTGCTTTATATTTTAGATGAACCTTCAATTGGTTTACATCAGCGCGATAATACTCGTTTGCTCAGAACGCTCAAGAACCTTCGTGATTTAGGTAATACCGTAATTGTAGTGGAACACGATGAGGAAACGATTCGTGAAGCTGATCATGTGGTTGATATCGGCCCTGGCGCAGGTAAGCACGGCGGGGAAGTAGTATCCGAAGGAACCCCAGAAGCTATCGAGAAAGATAAGAATTCAATCACCGGACAATATTTAAGTGGTAAAGAATTGATTGAAATTCCCAAGCGCCGTCGTAGCGGTAACGGCAAGAAGCTTCAGATTATGGGCGCTGTTGAAAACAATCTTCAGGACGTTAATGTTGATATTCCATTAGGGAAGTTTGTGTGTATTACGGGCGTATCTGGCAGTGGTAAATCAACTTTACTGAATGATATTTTAGCCAAAGCTTTATCAAAGTATTTCTGGAACAGTAAAGACGAACCCGGTGAGCATAAAAAACTGCTTGGCATTGATCATATTGATAAGATGATCAACATTGACCAATCACCGATTGGTCGCACTCCGCGCAGCAACCCGGCAACTTACACAGGTATCTTTACTTATATTCGTGATTTGTTTGCTGATACCCGCGAAGCCAAAATGAAAGGCTACAAAGCTGGCCGCTTTAGTTTTAATGTTAAAGGTGGACGTTGTGAAAAATGCCAAGGCGACGGGGTGATTAAAGTTGAGATGAATTTCTTGCCAGATGTTTATATCACTTGCGAAGAATGTGCTGGCAAGCGCTATAATCGTGAAGCTTTGGAGATTCATTACAATGGTAAAACTATTTCTGATGTGTTAGAAATGACTGTTGATGAAGCAAAGCAGTTCTATGCCAATGTGCCACCAGTAAAGCGTAAGCTTGATACTTTATCAGAAGTTGGGTTGGGTTATATGCATTTGGGTCAGAACGCTACAACTTTGAGTGGTGGGGAAGCGCAGCGTATTAAACTAGCCACTGAATTATCTCGCGCTTCAACTGGCCGCACTTTATACATCTTAGATGAACCAACAACCGGTCTTCACTTTGCTGATGTAAAGCGCTTAATTTATGTTTTAAATCAATTAGTAGAAAAAGGTAACACAGTAATTGTGATTGAACATAACTTGGATATGATTAAAACCGCCGACTGGATTATAGATCTTGGTCCTGAAGGTGGCGATAAAGGCGGCAAGGTTGTAGCCTCAGGTACGCCAGAAGACGTTGCAAAAGTGAAAGGTAGTTTTACCGGCCAGTACTTAAAGAAGATGCTTAAATAAAAAATTCCCCGCTTCGCGAAGTGCGATGCGGGGTTTTTGTTAGGGGAACGGAAAGTTTCCGCTCACCAAATTTTTATTGTCTTCCGAATCTTCTTCAATTTGGGATATCAGTAGATCCAGTGCGATTGATTTACGAAATGGAGACTCCGGGATTGTTGCGCCTTCCATTACCTGTTTTGCAATTTCTAACCGAGGTGAAAGTCCCTCGTGGGTTTTCGTAGTTTCCATGTATCCTCCTAAATCTGGGAAATTATTTTCGGTAATTTAAGTATATCAAGGAAACGATTTTTGATAAATTGACACCCATTAAGGCTACTAATAACCAATAATCCAACTGATGGGTCACAAATAACTGATAAATTACACCCAAAGAAAGAATCAGAGTTCCAGTAATCATTGCCCAGCGATTAGCTATGCGGCGGTGGTGCAATTCACGTTCGTCTTCGGTTTTTCCTTCGCCTACCAGAGACATTGCCACGACGTATAAACCCAATGCCACGCTAACTCCTAACATTGTACTCATACCCATGGCGTCTTGAGATTGAGTCTGAGATAGGAGATAACCAGTGACCACAGCAAGGAACACTAGTAAGGAGAGATAATAGAAAATTAATTTCATAAAGTTAGTTTAGCAAATTATTGGCGTTTAAAAATTTTTTCTACCGGAAGTTGGAAGTGGTTGGCAATCTGCATAGCTAGCAGTAAAGAGGGAACATAGTTACCTTTTTCAATTGCGATTACAGTTTGGCGAGACACACCTAAAGCTGCCGCCAAGTCTTCTTGGGTAATATTTTGTTCAGTGCGCAGTTTTTTTATCTGGTTTTCTATCATAGTTATAAGTAGCCGAAGCATTTGGTTTTGCCAGTGTTGAGGCAGCATCGCAAGAGAAATCCGTTCCAAGCTTTTTTAAAAGGTTTAACCAAATGTAAATGTAAATATTTCTATTCCAGATTCTGGCATCTCTATTTCTAAGGTGTGATTACCCCCCCCTGCTGCTTCATATAGCGGATAAAGATCAGAAGCGCTAATTGAGACTCCCTTTTGGAGCTTACCATCGATGTAAACTTTAACTGTGATTGGTTTAGAGCTCTGCGCTACCATAAATACCTTTGCCGCCGTAAAATTTAGTCGGAGTCGGCCGTAGCCATTAGTATGCACTAACGCCTCCGGGTCAAACCGCCAGCGACCCTCCAAGGCAAAAGTATTTTTGGCGAGTTTTTTTGGGAACGCATAAATTTGTTCGCTGGCTAGGGGTTGTTCTGAGCCACCAAAGTTTTTTAATCGCAAACTCCCCAAATAAATTTCTGGAGTTCCAGCTTGGTTTGATTCTGAAATTGTTGGTGGAGTAAATTCACCTTCCAGTCCGAGCAATGTGCGAATCGCCTTTTCGGTTTGTTCATATTGACCTTCTCCGAAGTGGGTATAAACAATATCTCCATTTTTATCAATCAGATAATGTGCTGGCCAGAACTGATTTTGAAATGTGCGCCAAGTCGAATAGTTGTTATCTTGGGCGACTGGATAATTAATTGAATAGCGTTTTGTCGCGGTCTCAACATTGCTAGCAACTTTTTCAAAAGCAAATTCTGGAGTATGAATTCCTAGTACTACGAAACCTTGATCTTTATAAGTGTCATACCACTTGGTGACATAAGGCAGAGTGCGAATACAATTGATGCAAGAGTAAGTCCAAAAATCTACCAATACAACTTTACCTTGTAGCTCCGCTAAAGTTAATGGATCACTATTGAACCATTTTTGCAGGCCGGTTAGTTCTGGGGCAGGCCCAAGATTTTTAAAAATCGGGTCATTCACTTGGCCAGGCTCCTGCTCTGATTTAGTTACTGACTGCTTGGCCCCAAAAGAGAGATTCAAAAAATTCCCTTCAGGGTTGCGGTACTGTAAAAACAAACCGCCAGCAAGCAGCAAAACGACAACTATTAAAATGTAGGGGAGAGCTTTTTTGAACATTATCGATCTGGATTTATAAATTTAGTCTCTAGGCTCCCAAAATCGTAGAGTTCTAAGATTTTGGTTTGCAAAACGGTATCGTAACCAAAGTAAATTGCGATGGCCATGAGAATAATCACTATACCGAAAATTTGTTGAATGCGCAGGGTGTAAGGAGCGATAGCGCGAACCTTTTCTGCGGCTAATTGGCCACCGTAGGCAATCACAAGCATTGGCAGAGAAGCACCAACAGCGTAAGCAATTAACAGAATGGCGGCTGCGGCCAGGTCGGTTTTAGTAGCAATGAGTGTGAGAATTGAACCTAGTACAGGACCAGCACAAGGCGTCCAGATGATTCCTAAAATGATTCCTAGTACAAAACCACCAAAGTTGCCGTTTCCCGCGCTACGGCTCCATCCTGTAGCTTTGGTGGAGAAATTACTTAAGTACGCAGTCAATTTCTCAAACGGAGTTGGCCAAATCATCAACCCTCCAAAAATTGCCAGGAGCACAACGGCAATATGACGCAGGTTATTTGGATCAATGTCCAAGGCAGTAGTGATGTAGGACAAGGTTAGGCCAAGCACGGCAAAAGTAATGGCAAACCCACCAGCAATAAAGAGTGGCCGGGTTTTACTCCCACCAATGGCACTACCAAGTAATATCGGCAAGAGGGGAAGAATACAAGGGGCACCAATGGTGAGTACTCCGGCTAACACTGCAAAAATAATTTCTAACATAGTTTGTTATTCGCGACTGCGAGAGTATTATTTAATGTTTTTGATTAAGGTATCAATGTCGCCGCTAACCCACTTGGTTACTTGATTGCCACTGTTATCAATCTGTACAAATGTGTGCTGGGTAGTTACACCGTATTTGGTTTTTAATTCCGTGTTTGAATCATAGTCAGTTTTTAAAACTGTTACATTAGCGGGAATTTTTTCGGGATTTGCCTTAAAGGCTGCATCAGCGGCACGACAGAATGGACACCATGGCGCATGAAAAAACAGTACGACTTTGTTGCCTGCTTGCTGTTCAGAGGACACAGCATTTTCCGAATAATCTTTGTAACTTCCAGATTTTTTCATCATGGCGTCGTCTGAGCCCATTTTGTCATCAGACATCATTTTATCGTCGTCTTTTTTTATCATAGAATCCTCGTCCATCATAGCGTCATCTTTTTCTTCCATCATGGCTTCACTGGAAGACTGTTCTGAAGCGACTTTGGAATTGGAACTGTAATTGAAAGCTAGGACAGCGCCCACAATCACAACCAGCGCTACTAAGCCAATCCATAGATATTTTTGGTTCATAATACTCCTTGGTTAATTAACCTCATTATATCGGCACAAGATCTAATGTCAAGTGGACTTTACATTGATTTATGCACAAGCCTGATTTATAGTAAACAAAATAGATTCTACAGGAGGATAGAGATGAAAAGTTATGAATTTTTAATTGTCTTTTCTGGAAAATTTAGAAAGATTCTGAGGCCAGAAACTAGTCCCAGGATTTTTAGTTTTGAACTGCCCATGGTCAAGGTGTTTTCTAATCAGGATGATGCTGAACAGTGGGCGGTATCAAATGAGGTATTTTTCTACGATCCGGAACTAGATTGGGCTAAAAAAAAGCACAATATTTATAATCTAGCCAAGATTTGTAGCCGCGATCATTTTTTGGAGAGCATTAACCCCTTTTTTAAAAACAGTCTGAAAGACGATCTCGAGAGATTAGTTTTTCAGTTCATGGCGGATAACTACCAGTCGCAGTTTCGAGTCGTAATGATGAAGCTTTTAGGCGACAACGAATACTCCGACATTGATAAGCGTAATCAGGCATTTGCAAAATTCATTCAGCGACCGCTCGAACTTCAGCTCGCCAACCAGCTAACTCACTACAAAGAATTCTTTAGCGGTGACGTTGGTGTGACAATCGAGAACGCTTTGATCCAATTTTTCACTGATTATGAGCCATACGAGGAGTCCGTTGCGGATAAAGCGGTAGGGCGAAGATAAAGTTTTTTGGCACTCTGCTTGACAGAGTGCTAATTTTTTTATATCTTAAAAATACTGTGCATTAACTATCTAAACGTTATGCCTCACAATTCAGAAATTACCCAAAGACAAGCCAAAGTTTTAGCTTGTATCGTTAAACTCAATAGCGAAACTGGCAAACCCGTGGCTTCCAAAGAGCTGATTGAAAAAGGCTACTTTGATGTCAGTGGTGCAACCTTGCGCAACGAGATGCAGGCGCTTGAGGAAGCAGGGTTAATCACTCACCCTCATACTTCCAGTGGCCGCATTCCGACTGACGAAGGTTTCCGCTACTTTGTGAACCAGCTTATGGATCATTTTGAGCTTTCCATAAAAGAACGACAAGCTCTTAAAACGGAAATTCTCAAACTGCAAGCTGTGAATGCAGAGATTGGCCGGCGCTTAGCTAAATTGCTTTCCTCACATTCTTCGCAGGCTTCATTCGCAATCTTGCCAGAAGAAGTTTCTTCTACAGGGATTTCTAATATCTTGGATAGCGATCAGTTGTTGCCGGAAGATGCCAAGGAGATTGCTCGTTTCTTTGATAACTTGGATGATTATGCAGAGCAAATTATTTCTGACTACGCTGACAAAGAACCGCAAACCTTCATTGGTAAAGAGTTAACTCTTTCCCGCGGTAGTGATTATTCGATGATTGTGTCAGGAGTAAAGTTACCGTCTGGGAAAAAAGGTGTAATCGGTTTGGTTGGCCCAAAAAGCATGAAGTACCCAAAGAATATTTCTTTGATGGAGTACATCACGAAGTTCTTAGGAGG
>CAZBOT010000031.1:12493-20524 GCA_964493575.1 uncultured Candidatus Saccharibacteria bacterium
GACTTAGGAACAAGTAACAGTGCAGCCGCAGCTATTGAAGGCGGTAAGCCTGTGATTATTCCGGCCGCTGAAGGAACTTCCGTAGGCGGTAAAGCTTTTCCGTCTTACGTAGCTTTTACCAAAGACGGACAACTCTTGGTTGGTGAGCCAGCTCGCCGCCAAGCAGTAACCAACCCAGAAAATACAGTTTTCGAAGCGAAGCGAAAGATGGGAACTTCTTTCCGTTATAACCTTAATGGTAAAGAATATTCACCAGAACAAATTAGCGCCTTCATTTTGCAAAAGATTAAGCGCGACGCGGAAAGCTATCTTGGCGATAAAGTAGAAAAAGCAGTTATCACCGTGCCTGCGTATTTTGATGATGCTCAGCGCCAAGCAACTAAGCAAGCAGGGGAAATCGCCGGGCTCGAAGTAGTCCGTGTGATTAACGAACCAACTGCTGCTGCCTTTGCTTACGGTATTGATAAGAGCGGCGCGCAAGATCAAAAGATCTTAGTGTTTGACCTTGGTGGCGGTACTTTGGATGTGACTATCATGGAATTCTCTGAAACCGAAGACGACGGCAAAACTCAAGCCACTTTTGAGGTTAAGGCAACTTCTGGTGACACAGCGCTTGGTGGAAAAGATATGGACCAAGCTTTGATTGATTACATTTTGGCTGAATTCAAATCTCAGAGTGGTATTGATATCAGCTCCGACAAAATGGCTATGAACCGGGTTCGTGAAGCTGCCGAAAAAGCCAAAATTGAATTATCTACTACTTTGGAAACCGATATCATTTTGCCATTCATTGCGCAAAATGAATCAGGTTCTCAAAACTTAGAGCTCAAGTTAACCCGCGCGAAGTTAGAAGACTTGGTAAAGCCAATTGTTGCCCGCATGCGCGCTCCAGTTGAACAAGCTATCAAAGATGCGAGCCTTACCCCTCAAGCTATTGATAAAATCATTTTGATTGGTGGTCCAACTCGCATGCCTGTAGTGCAGAAGTTCGTCGAAGATTACGTTGGTAAGCAAGTCGAACGCGGCGTTGACCCAATGGAAGCCGTGGCTAAGGGTGCAGCAGTGCAAGCTGGTGTGCTTGGCGGCGATGTTCAGGGCAAAGAAATTTTACTTTTAGATGTAACCCCATTAACTTTAGGTCTTGAAACTTTGGGCGGTGTGCGTACTCCATTGATTGATCGCAACACAACTATCCCAACCTCTAAATCCCAAGTGTTTTCAACTGCCGCTGATAACCAAACTTCGGTACAGATTCATGTTTTGCAAGGTGAGCGTGAATTCGCTAATGACAACAAATCACTAGGAACCTTTAATTTAGATGGTATCCCACCTGCACCTCGCGGTGTTCCTCAAGTGGAAGTTACTTTTGACATTGATGCTAATGGTATTTTAAAAGTTACTGCTAAGGATAAGGCCAGTGGTAAAGACGCTCACATTACTATTCAAGGTTCAACTAACCTATCCAAAGAAGATGTAGAACGCATGAAGCAAGAAGCCCAAGCGCATGCTTCCGAAGACCGTAAGCGCCGCGAGACTGTTGATGCTCGCAATGAAGCTGATACTTTAATTGCAGTATCCGAGAAAACTCTAGTTGACGCTGGCGATAAAGCTAATGCAGAAGACAAGGCTGCAGTAGAAACGGCTGTCAAAGAGCTCAAAGAAATCAAAGATAAAGATGATGTTGATGCGATTAAAGCCAAAATTCAAATATTGTCCGCGGCTATCCAAAAAGTTGGTGCAGCTATGTATGAAAAGCAGCCAGGTGATGTAGGCACCGTTGATCCAGGGGAAAAAGAAATTCCACAAGACAATGCCCCAGTAGATGCAGAGTACAAAGAGGTTAAAGACGACGAAGACCAGAAGTAAGGCAAAATAAAACAGGGCACCATAGAATGAGGTGCCCTGTACGCTCTCGGGAAGGATGACTGTCGCTTTAAAGATTGCCGCGATTGCTAGCCAGTTAAAGCAACGGAAGGATTAGAGATTTCAGTTTCTCAAAACCTAAGAGCCCGGGTTACTCTTTTTTTGGATCACCTCCTGGCCGGCTTGGGTCCTAGCTGAAACTTGGAACGAATCTCCAAGGGAGAGTCGGGATCCATAAGTTTCATTGAGCTGTTTGGCTCTATTTGCTCCTGACATCATTAAATTTCTGATGTCGGCCGGGAAAAAGATAATAGGAAACTGGGTCTTCACAGGTTTATCACGCATATTTCCTCCTCAATATTATTTTACCCTATAATTATTAATTTTCAATTCCATGGCCCAAGAACAAAATAAGGCGCAACAAGTGCAAATCAAAGCTAACGATGAAAAGTTAGCTGGTAGTTATGCTAATATGATGCAAGTGTCTCATACCCGTGAAGAGTTTGTATTAGACTTTGTAAATTTATTACCCCCTTCTGGACAATTGGTTTCCCGTGTTTTGATTAGCCCGGCTCATGCTAAGCGTATTGTGGCGGCATTAACCGATAACATTAAGAAGTACGAGTCACAATTTCAAAAAATTGCTGACGAAGGTGAAGAAAAGCCAAGTTTTGGTTTTCAAACCGAGTAAATAAAACAACCCTGTGGGAGCAGGGTTGCGAGTTGAACGAAACGGGAGCTAGGTAGCTGAACTGTGGGGGATACCTTAAAAGTTTTGAGTAGTGACTAGGAGGATGCTGGCGGAAGATATGCGGGAACTAGGTAGCTCCACCCCTCTTACTTAATTTGTATTTTTATTGTAACACTGTTAATTTTGATTAACAAATAATAGCAGTGGAAAACTTTTTATGGCCGATAATTATTACGACATTTTAGGCGTAAGTAAAACAGCAAGTAGCGATGAGATTAAAAAAGCTTATCGTAAACTAGCTCATAAATATCACCCTGATAAAGGCGAAGGTAACGACGTGAAGTTTAAGGAAGTTAATGAGGCTTATCAGGTGTTGTCTAATCCGGAGAAGCGTGGACAGTATGACCAGTATGGTCAAACTTTTGATCAGGCACAAAGGAACGGACAAGGCTTTGGCGGCGCGGGCAGTCCATTTGGAGCCGGCGGTTTTGATTTTTCTGGCTTTGGCGGCCAAGATGGTATGGAGTTTGATTTGGGGGATATTTTTGGAGATATCTTCGGCTCCCAGCGCAGTCGTCAGGCTCGGCGGGAACGTGGGATTGATTTGGAAATGCCTTTGACTATTTCTTTTGAAGAAGCTGTATTCGGGGTGGAGAAGAGTATTACTTTAGAAAAGAAGGATGCTTGTCCGACTTGTGAAGGCAGCGGTGCCAAACCCGGGACTAAAGTGGTTACTTGTCCGGTTTGTCATGGTCAAGGACAAATTCGTACTCAGCGCCGAACTATTTTAGGCAACATTGCTACTTCTACGACTTGCGACCGTTGCGATGGTTCAGGTAAGGTGCCGGAAGTCCCTTGTGAGAAGTGTAATGGGGCTGGAATTTTGCGCCAAGAAAAAACTATTGAAGTAAAAATTCCTGCAGGAATTGATAATGGCCAGCGTGTAAAAATTACCGGGGAAGGGGAGGTTGGTTACCGTGGTTCCAAAGCCGGTGATTTGTACTTAGCTATCAAAGTTCAGCCACACAAAGATTTTCGAAGACAGGGTTTCAATCTCCTCAAGGATTTACCATTAAGCTTTACTCAAGCCGCACTTGGAACAAAAATTAATGTAGAAACTTTAGACGGTAAAATTGAGTTAAAAATTCCAAGCGGTACTCAACCTGGAAAGATTTTTCGAGTTGCAGGGAAAGGTGTTCCAGTAATCAACTCTTCAAAGCGCGGTGATTTATACATTACCGCGCGCGTAGTTGTGCCAAATAAACTTACTAAGGAAGAAAGTGAGTTAATTAAAAAACTCGCCGAACTTAGTGGCGAGAGCGTTGAAGTAAACAAAAGTTTTTGGGACAATATTAAAGATAGTTTTTAATTTAAACCCCGCCAGAGGCGGGGTTTTTATATGACCGGCGGGTCCTGTCGCTGTCCACCTCCATCCATCCTCCTTCGTGCGGGTGGATGGAGGACCTCCGGACTGCGCCACCCGCCGGTTAAAAGAGGAGAAGAGAAGAAATACGTGGTATAATATAGAAAACTTCAATTAGAAACCAAATTAAACCAAGTGGAATTTTTTAGTAATCTCTCTAGTTTAGCGCAGTCCTTCAACTGGCATTCGCCGTCGTGGGATTTGTTTATATTACTGTTTTGGGTTGTGGCCAGCGCCATTTACGCTTTTAGTGCGGGCAGTGGCCGCATTTTAACCATTTTGGTTAGTGTATATATGGCTCAGTTGTTGGTTATTGAAATGCCGTTTTTAGCAGAAGCAGTCTCTGATCGTGCCAACATCGCTACTGGAACTTTACAACAGCTTGCTGCCTTTGGTGTACTGTTTATTTTATTGTTTATCTTTTTGAGCCGCTATGCGTTTAAGACGTCTATTGATGGCCGAAGATTTACTGCTATAGGTTTTGGTCTTGTCTTTGCGTTCTTGCAAGTTGGTTTGTTGATTAACATTGTTATTGGTTATCTACCACAAGATATTCAAGATAATTTTTCACCTTTGGTCACCTTGATATTCTTGCATTCAAACAGTAGTTTTGTCTGGTTAGTTTTGCCAGTAGTATTTTTGGTTTTGCTTGGTAGATTTATTTCTGACCGCCACGAAATGTAACTAGTTCTCCCAACGAGCAAAGATGCCGGTTGATATCATTCGGCCGGCCACCCCGTCACTTTGTGACGGGGATTTTTTATTGTGTTTGAGACATAGTTCACCGGCAGAAACTTTACCATCTCGTTTAGCGAAAACATCTTCAACGATATTTTGTAATGCTAAGGCAGAAGAATTAGTGGCGTATCCATTGATTAGTAAAAATTTAGCATCTGGTGAAAGTAGCTGTTCGCAAGCTTCAAGAAGTTTTGGCACATCACGGTTAAACTTCCATGTCTTGCCTGTTGGGGAATGACCAAAAGCTGGTGGGTCCATAATGATGCCGTCATAGGTTTGGCCGCGCTTAACTTCACGCTGTACAAACTTGAGTGCATCATCTAAAATCCAGCGAATACTTTCTTCAGGAAATTTATTGAGCATTTGGTTTTCTTTGGCCCAAGCAATGGCTGGTTTGCTGGCGTCAACATGGGTAACTAAATGACCCATGCGGGTTAGCACCATGGTGGCTGCACCAGTGTAAGCAAACAAGTTTAAAATTCGTAGTTGTGTCCGGTCTTTGGTTAAGTCCATCAGCCATTCCCAATTGGCGGCTTGCTCAGCAAAGACCCCAGTGTGTTTGAACGGTGTGAGCTTGGCTAAAAATTTGATGTCAGGACGGAAATAAACTTCCCACTGTTCTGGGAGTCCAGGTTTTTTATTCCAACGACCACGTTCTCCTGAGGATAGAAATTCGGCATCAACGTTATCCCATTCAGATTGCGAAAGCGATGGTTGCCAGATGATTTGTGGGTCCGGACGCTTCAAGCGAATGTTGCCCCAGCGTTCTAGTCGAAATCCATTCCCAGTATCTAAGAGCTCAAAGTCCAAAAAGTCTTTAAAAGTTTCTAAGTTCATAAGCTAATTGTAGCATTCGTAGGTCTTGAAAAAAACTGAGATTTATTGTAAAATTTGTTAGTATTTGCAACTGAACATGGGTTCGTAGCTCAGTTGGTAGAGCAGTGGCCTTTTAAGCCATTTGTCGTGGGTTCGAGCCCCACCGAACCCACCAGAAAATTAACGCGCTATTTGGCGCGTTTTTGTTATAATGAAGTTAAGTAAATAAGTTATGACACCAAAACAAATTGTTATCCTCGGCGCTGGATTTGGCGGAATTCGAACTGCTAAAGCCCTTGCTGCTGCTAATCCGAAACTACAAATCACCATCATTGATCAATACCCGCACCATACCATTCATGGTCAGTTGTATGAAGTTGCCACCAGCCCTGATGAACTGGTCGATTTAACTGAGCTCAAAACTAGTGTCGAAATTCCTTTATCAGAAATCTTTTTAGACACCAATGTAGCGGTGTTTACTGCTAAGGTAGAGCACGTAGATCTGGCTGCGAATACCTTATCTGCTGGCGGTAGGACTATTCATTACGATTATTTGATTTCAGCTTTGGGTGCAGGCCCAAACTTTTTCTCTATTCCGGGTGCCAAAGAATTTACTTTGCCGTTTGGTTCTAGTTTTGATGCGCTGCGGATTCGCTCGGCCATTGAGAGTAGTGTGGCATTGGCTAAGAACAGTCCCAAGCGAAACCAGGTTAACATTATGATTGCTGGCGGAGGAGTTGGGGGGGTAGAAATCGCTGCCGAACTTCACGGCATGCTCGATTATTTATCTTGGCGTGAAAACTTCCTGCGAGAAAAGTTGCAAGTAACTATTATTGAAAGGAACGAAAAACTTCTCTCTGTGTTTCCTGAACCAGTGATTAGTGCTGCGACCAAACGTTTAACAGAGTTAGATACTAAGTTTCAGTTAGGCACAGCTATTCAAAGTATTACTCAGCATGTTGTAGTGACTGATAAGGGCGAGTTTGATTATGATGTGTTGGTGTGGTCAGCAGGAGTGAGAGCAAATCTGTTGCCCACTAATCAAGAATTGCCAGTTAAAAAAGGCGATCGAATTGAAGTGGATGAATATTTTCGCTTAAAGCAGTTTAGTAATGTTTATATTTTGGGTGATCAGTGCTGCTGGGTTGATACTGATGGCGTACCTTTACCAGGTACAGCTTCACAGGCACTGCATCAAGCTGAATATGTAGCGAAAGCTGTATTAGCACAGACAAAAAATCAAACACCACCAAACTTTTCTTGTAAAAGTTTTCCTTATCTTATTCCTCTTGGTCCCAAGTGGGCGATATTTAGTTATGGGAACAAGGTAATTAAAGGTTATTTAGCTTATCTTATTAGACAGTTGGTGTGGTGGCGCTATTATATTTCTATTTTGGGATTCAAGGAAGGCACGCACTGGCTACTCCGAACTACAGAATTATTTAAACGTAATGATTAAAAAGAAAGTCATTGTCATTTTATTGTTGATGTTGTTGTTAGTTTATAGTATTGCAATTTATTTTGATGCTGAGAGCAATCGTTGCACAGTTTATTATGGTGTGGAAATTATACCTCTATATGAGTCATCTAACACTTTTGAATACGGCAATAGGAATACAACAGAATGCAGGAGTTGGAGCGATGCTATAATGCAATCATTATATGATTCCCTAATTAATTATCGAATTTTTCAACAGAGATAAAAACCGCTGAATTATTCAGCGGTTTCTTCTTCCTCAGATTTAGCTTTCTTGGTGGTTTTTTTGGTCACGCGCTTTTTAGCAGTTTTGCGCGCTGGTTTCTTTTCACCTTTTGGAGTTGGAGGATTGTCTTTCCAGTTTTGGAATAGTTCCATTAACTCTGCTTCTGATTCAGGTTTCTTATTCATGATTAGAGTACAGTCTGGCCAACGAGTACAAGCATAGAATGGCTTACCGCGGCCACGACCCTTCTTTTCTACAATATCACCAGGCTTATCTTTGCGCTCTTCGGTTTCCATACACAGCGGACATTTAAAACCGGTTTTGTTCCAGATTTTAGAAATGCCTTTACAATTTGGGTAATCACTACAACCAAGGAAGAATCCAAAACGGCCACGCTTGACGTTCATTGGTTTACCACAAATTGGACACTTCTCATCTTTGGTTTTTTCTTCCAAAGCTTTAATCTGCGCAGCTTCTTCTGGCATTGGCAGAGTAACTTTACTGCCTTCTTCAGGACAAGCTAAGAATTTACCCATACGGCCGTATTTGATAAGCATGGGTTTCTTACAATGCGGGCAAGGGGTAGTCGAAACTTCAACCTGTTTTTCGACTTCCTTTTCTTTTTCAATAAGATGCTTTTTGAAAGGAGTGTAGAAATGTTCAATCACCGGTACCCATTTGAGTTTGCCGTCTGCGATGTCATCTAGCTCACCTTCAATTTGAGAAGTAAAGTTGATGTCCACGATTTCTGGGAAATGCTCGACCAGCATATCAGTCACAAGATTACCTTCGTCAGT